>DATEIQ010000183.1:0-21496 GCA_035278845.1 Casimicrobiaceae bacterium
GGGCCGTGCGTCGCGTACAGCGTGCCGCTGAACGTGTTGCCGCCGCCGCCGAGCGTAGCCGTCCTCGACAGCCACCACGCCTTCCCGGTCGCATCGTAGGTGAACCATGTCGCGAAGATCACGTCTTCCTGGTGCGCGACGTTCAGGCCCCAGCCGGATTCCGAGCCCGCCGGCGACTTCCACCACAAGCCCTGCCACGCGACCGGGAGGAATGGTGCAAGCGCGTTGCGGATCGCGCGCTGGCAGGCGCCGCAGAACGGCATGCCGAGCGTGCGCATCCGGCAATCGTACGCGGGGCGATAAACGCCGCAATGCATGTAGCGCGCGCCTTCGTACAGACCGACGTAGTCGGGCGGATGCGGATTCGCCTGCGGATCGCATTGCGCGCAATTCGCGTTCGCCGTCGTCGGCAGCGGATCCGTTGCCGACGACAACACTGTCCGCCACTTGAGCGTCGCGCGGTTGGTGTTGCGCGTCACGTTCGGCTCGACCGGCTCGCCGCCCGTGTAAACGTCGTGCCCGGTCTCGCCGCTCGCGCAGCCCGCGTAGTACGGGTATTCGTCCGCGAGCCCGAACGCCGTGTGCCCCATCTCGTGCAGCGCGATTTCGACCGCGCCGGGCGCCGTGGAATACGTCGCGACGGCGCCGCCCGAGCCGCCGTACAGCGCCGAGTTGACGATCACGATCGCCACATGCGTCGCCGGCACCTGCGTCTGCGCCACGCTGCGCGCGCCCGTGCTGTCGCAGGTGAGCAGGCGCCTGATCGCGTTGCCGCTGCAGAACGTCGAGTCGAAGTATGTTGCCGCCACCGCCCCGGAACCGGAACTGCCGTCGCCGCACGTCACCGGATCGTCCGCGCCGCTGTCGGTGGACGTTACGTCGATCCTGTGCACGTTGATCGCGCACCAGAGATCGCCGAACGGCGCCGCCTGATGCAGCGCGTCGACGAATGCCTGCGCGTCGGCGCGATACTTCGCCATCTCGGCCGCGCGGTAGCCATCGCCCAGGATCACGATGTTGTAGCGCGCGGCATCCGGGCCGTGGTCGACGATCTTCTGCCGCCCGGCGATCGTGCCGTCGGCAGCGCTCATGCGGCGACTTTCGGCGCCCGGAGCATCACGGCGGTTTCATTCGGCGCAGCCGGTCGAAATCGGCGCGCACGAGCGCCTGAGAAGGCTGGTCGGGACGCGCCGGATCGGGCGGGCCGTACAGCTCGACGAGCTCCGCATCCGCACTGTCCGGCACGATCACCGTGAAGCGTCCTTCGCGCACGGCATTGGGGATGCGCGTGATCGGCAGGTGCTGCTCGGGGGCGAACACCTCGACGCTCGTCTGCAGCGGGTCCTGGAGCGGCTGGTGATACACGACGCCGCCCGCGGCGTCGCGCACCGCGAGCCAGTAGCCGGTCTCGCCGGCGGCGGGCGGATCGCCGGCGGGCGCGGGCACGAGCATCGCAACACGTTCGCTGCCGAGCACGCGAACCTGCGATCCCTGATAGCCGAACGTCACCCGCAGCGCCTGCGGCGGATTCGAAGCCATCGCGCCTCCCGTCGCGTCGCCGCCGCGCCGGAACCTTCTCCGGCCGCCGCCGCATCGCGGCGATCAGGTTATCACCGATCGAGTCGGAGGCAAGCGCACGGAGTGGTTAAATGGGGTCCGAGACGACTTCCGGTGCGCGAACCAGGCAGGCCGCCGGTGTTCGCCGGGAATCGTCTCGATCCCATTTAACACACAGAGGATGCGAGTTGGCGACAGTCACCAATCCGGGCCGCTTCGGCAGCGGCCGTTCCGTGCGCCGCGTCGAAGACGACGCGCTGCTGCGCGGGGAAGGGCGCTTTGCCGACAACGTGAAGGTCGACGGCGAGCTGCACGCGCATTTCGTTCGCTCGCCGCATCCGCACGCGCGCATCGCCGGCATCGACGTACGAGCGGCGCGGTCGATGGCCGGCGTCGTCGCGATCTTCACGGGCAGCGACGTCGCGGGCGCGGGTGTCGCGCCGATTCCCAACTCGAGCGATTTCAGGCGCGCGGGCGGTGCGCCGACGGCAACGCCTGCGCGTCACGCGCTTGCGATCGACACGGTTCGCTACGTCGGCGAAGCCGTCGCGGCAATCGTCGCCGACACGCCGCAGGCGGCGCGCGACGCGGCGGAGGGCGTCGAAGTCACGTACGAAACGCTTCCCGCCGTCGTCGACGCGCGTGCGGCGATCGCACCCGGTGCGGCCGTCGTCACGCCGGACGCGCCGGACAACGTCGCATGCGAGGCCCGCCATGGCGACGTGGCCGCGGCCACCGCCGCGTTCGCGCGTGCGGCACACGTCGTGTCGCTCGATCTCGTCAACCAGCGCGTCGCCCCGTGTCCGCTCGAGCCGCGCTCGACGCTGGCGACGTACGATCCCGCGAGCGAGCGTCTGACGCTGCGCGTGAGCTGCCAGACACCGACCGGATTGCGCGACGAGCTGGCCGACCCGGTGCTCGGCATCCGGAAGGACAAGCTGCGAGTCGTCGTCGGTGACGTTGGCGGCGGATTCGGCATGAAGACGAACCTGTACCCGGAGGACGTCGTCGTCGCATTCGCCGCGCGCGCGTTGCACCGTCCGGTGCGCTTCACGGCGGAGCGGCTCGACGAGTTCATCGCGGCAAGCCACGGCCGCGACGTGCAAAGTCGCGCCGAACTGGCGCTCGACTGCGACGGGCGCATCCTCGCGCTGCGCGTCGCATCGCTCGCGAATGTCGGCGCCTATGCAACGCCGGCCGGCGTCGTGATTCAGCTCCTGATCGGCCCGTGGGTCGCGACGTCGATCTACGACATCGCGACGATCGACATCGGCATCAAGGCGGTGCTCACGCATACGCTGCCGACAGGTGCGTATCGCGGCGCAGGCCGTCCCGAGGCGATCTACATGATCGAGCGGCTGATGGACGAGGCGGCGCGGCAGACCGGCATCGACCGCATTGATTTGCGCCGCCGAAACATGATCCAGCCGACGCAGATGCCGTACACCAACGCGATGGGCAAGATGTACGACAGCGGCCGCTTCGAGCAGGTGATGGAACGCGGTCTTGCGCTTGGCGACTGGAATGGCTTCGCGGGGCGTGCCGCCGAAAGCCGCGGGCGCGGACGCCTGCGCGGGCTCGGCATCGCGACGTTCCTCGAGTGGACCGGTGCCGACGTGTTCGAGGAGACCGTTGACGTCATCGTCGAGGGCAGCGGGCGCATCGAGATCTTCACCGCGGCGCAGCCGATGGGCCAGAGCCTCGCGACGACGTTCACGCAACTTGCCGTCGACGTCTTCGGCGTGCCGGCCGATCGCATCGACGTGCGCTTTGGAGATACCGACCGCGCAACGGGATTCGGCAGCGCGGGATCTCGCTCGCTGTTCGTCGTCGGCTCGGCGGTGCGCGTGGCGGCGACGCGCACCGTCGCCGCCGCACAGGATCTGGCCGCGAGCGCGCTCGAATCCGCGGCCGCGGACATCGAGTATCGCGACGGCGTGTTCCGCATCGCCGGCACCGACCGGCAGATCGGCCTCTTCGAGCTGGCGGCGCGGCAGGCGGGCGCGCGCATCGCATTGCAGTCGACGAGCGCGGTGGGCGCGCCGAGCTGGCCGAACGGCTGCCACGTGTGCGAGGTCGAAATCGACCCGGAGACCGGCACGGTCGACGTCGATCGCTACGCGTCGGTCAACGACGTCGGCCGCGTGATCAACCCGATGGTCGTGATCGGCCAGCTCGAAGGCGGCGCAGCGCAGGGAATCGGCCAGGCGCTGTGCGAGAGCTTCGTCTACGACGGCGAATCCGGACAGGCATTGACGGCGAGCTTCGCCGACTATGCGATTCCGCACGCCGCGATGATCCGGCACTTCGACATGGCGATGGACGAGTCGGCGCCGTGCCTCACCAATCCGATGGGCGTCAAGGGCGTGGGCGAGCTCGGCACGATCGGCGCGACGCCGGCGGTGGTGAATGCCGTCGCCGACGCGCTTGCGCGCAACGGCTTCGCGCAGCAGGCGCGCACGCTGCAGATGCCGCTCACGTCCGAGCGCGTGTGGCGGGCGATGCAGCGATGAGCCGCGAGCGAATCGCCTTCGTACGCCTTCCCCGATCTTCCCGATTAGGGTGGCAGCTACGCCGAGCTCGCGCCGGGAAGTGCCACCCCTTCATCGTCGACTGATCATGTGCCGCAACATCAGAACCCTTTTCAACTTCGATCCGCCCGCCACCGACGACGAAATCCGTGCTGCAGCGCTGCAGTTCGTGCGCAAGCTCTCGGGCTTCAACAGCCCGTCCAAGGTAAATCAGGCGGCCTTCGAGCGCGCGATCGACGACGTGGCGGAAACGGCGCGCGTGCTCGTGCGCTCGCTCGTCACGACCGCGGCGCCACGCTATCGCGAGGTCGAGGCCGAACGGGCGCGCGTGCGGGCGGCGGTGCGGTTCCGCCCGCATCCGTAAGCGGCGCGCCGGTCGATCGATGCGCGGCCTCCCAGGGGCCGCAGCATCGTGCCGCGCACTACCGTTCAGAACAACGGCTGGCGCTGCGACCGCTCTACCACCGGCGGCGCGCTTCCGGTCGCGGTCGCCTGATCCGCGAGATCGATCCAGCCGCCCCCCATGGCCTTGTAGACCTCGACCAGCTGTGAGTAACTGTCGGCATACGATTGCACCGACGCGAGCTCGGCGGCGAACAGCTCGTTCTCCGCGTACAGCACTTCGAGGTAGCTGGCGTAGCCGTTGTTGAACTTGATGCGCGAAAGCCGCGCGTATTCGCGCAGCGAGGTCACGCGCTGCAGTTGCGCGGCGGATTCCTGGCGCTTCCTGATCGTGCCGGTCAGCGCGTCGTTGGTTTCGCGAAACGCGTTGAGCACGGTCTGCTGGTACGCGGCGAGCGTGCCGGCGCTCACCGCCTCGGCACTCGCCACCTGGCCCGCGATCGCGCCCGCGGTGAACAGCGGTCCCGCGAGCCCGGCGACTGCCGACCATGCGATCGACGGACCCGTCAGAAAGTTGGTGAACGCTGCGCTGATCGAGCCGAACGATCCGGTGAGCGAGAGCTGCGGATAGTAGAGTGCGCGCGCCGCGCCAATATCGGCGTTGGCCGCGACGAGATCCTGCTCGGCCTGCAGGATATCGGGGCGGCGCGCAAGCAGCGACGAAGGAAGGTCGGCCGGGATGCCGGGAAGTGCAAGGTCGTCGATGCTCCTGCCCCGCGGAATCCGGTAGGGATTGCGTCCCTGCAGTACCGCGATCAGGTTCTCCTGCGCTGCAATCCGCTGCTCGAGCGAAGGAATGGCCGCGAGCGCCTGCTGGTATTGCGACTGCACCTGCTCGACCTCGAGTCTGGACACGACGCCGCCGTCATGGCGCATTCGGAAGATGCGCAGCGTGTTTGCGTAGTTGTCCGCCGTTCGGCGCGAAATCTCGAGCTGGCGATCGAGCGCGCGCAGGTTGATATAGCTCGCGGCCACGCTCGTCACCACCGACAGCACGACACCACGGCGGCCCTGCTCGGTGGCGTAGACGCGCGCCTGCGCGGCTTCGCTTTGGCGCCGCACACGACCGAACAGGTCGATCTGCCACGCGGCGCCGAGCGCGCCCTGGTAGAGCGAGTAGTAGGGATCGGCACCGGGCGGCAACGGTGACGTGCCGACCGCGGTGGTGCGATTGCGGCTCGCATTGACGCTGTAGTTCGCCTGCGGGTAGTACTGGCTGCGCGTCGTGACGAGCTGGCCGATGAATGCGTCGACGCGCGCGGCGGCGATCACGAGGTCGCGGTTGTCGCGCAGCGCCGACTCCACGAGCTCGTTCAGCACCGGATCATCGAACTGCTCCCACCAGCGCGTGTTGGCGATGTCCGCGGCCTGCGGATAGTCGATGCGCCACGCAGGCGGCGGCTCGACCACCGGCTTCACGTAGTCGGGGCCCGCGGTGCATGCGGCGGCCAGCGCCGCCACGATGCAGGCGGCCGCGCGATGCATCAGTCCGCCTGCTGCGCCGCCGGCTCGGCGCGCTTCGGCGAGAATCGCTGCGACATCGATTCGAGCAGGAAGAAGAACAGCGGCGCAAACACCACCGCAATGAGCATCGACGCGAGTATCCCGCCGATCACGCCGGTGCCGATGGCGCGCAGGCTGTTGGCGCCGGGGCCGCTCGCCAGCGCCAGCGGCACGCAGCCGAATCCGAACGCCAGCGACGTCATGACGATCGCCCGCAGGCGCGCGCCGGCGGCCGCGATCGCCGCTTCGCGCGCCGACATGCCTTCGCGCACGTGCTCGATGGCCACCTCGCAGATCAGGATCGCGTTCTTGGCCGACAAGCCGACGAGTGTCACGAGACCCACCTGGAAATACACGTCGTTCTCGAGGCCGAGCGCCCAGGTGAGCAGCAGCGCCCCGAGGACCGAGATCGGGATCGTGAGCACGACGGCGATCGGCAACGTCCACTTCTCGAACTGCGCGGCCAGAAGCAGGAACACGAGGATGAGGCCGAACACGAACGCGGCGCTCGACGTGCTGCCCGACTCCTTCTCCTGCAATGCCTGGCCTGACCACGCATAGGAGAAGTCGCCCGGCATCTCGCGCGCGACGTCCTCCATGGCTGCGATCGCCTGCCCCGAGCTGTAGCCCGGCGCCTGGCTGCCGGTGAACTTGACCGCGGGAAAGCCGTTGAAGCGCGTCACGAGCTTGGGCGAGGCGACGTAGTGCGTGACGATCAGGCTCGACAGCGGCACCATCGTGCCGCTTCTGGCGCGCACGAACACCTTGTCGAAGTCCGACGGATTCATCCGATAGCGAGCATCCGCCTGGAGGATCACCCACCAGACACGCGAAAACGCGGAGAACTGTCCCGCGATCTGCGAGCCGAAGAACGCCTGCATCGTGGCGAACGCTTCGGACACCGGAACACCGAGCGCCTCGGCTTTGCTGCGGTCGAGGTCGACAAAGAGCTGCTGCGTCGCTGCCGTGTACGTCGTGGAGACGCCGACGAGCTCCGGCCGTTTGCGAGCCTTTTCGAGGAACTGCGCCACTGCGGCGCCGGTGGCGCGGACGTCACCCGAGCCGCGGTTCTGCAGGTAGAACTCGAAGCCGCCCGTCGTGCCCATGCCGGGAATCGACGGCGGATTCACGGCAAACGCGAAGCCTTCCTTGATTGCGGCGAATTGCGCATTGAGGCGCGGGATCATCGCGAACGAGAGCAGCGACGGATCCTTGCGCTCCTCGAACGGCTTCATCGACGCGAACAGCACGGCACCGTTGTTGGTGACCTGTCCGTCGATCAGGCTGTACCCCGCGACGGAGGCGACGTCCTGCACGGCCGGATCGGCCGACACGATCTTCTGCACCCGCTCGGTCAGCTGCGCGACGACGTCGAGATTGGCGGTGTCCGGCGCGATGATCGCCACGAAGAAGTATCCCTGGTCCTCGTCGGGCACGAAGCTCGAGGGCAGGGCGCGGAACATGAACCAGATGCCGACGAGAATGCCGGCGAACGCAACCAGCGCGAACGGCCAGCCCTGGATCGCGCGCGCGACCCCGCCGACGTAGCCGGTGCGCAGCCGGTCGAAGCCCCGCTCGAAAGCGCGGAAAAACCGGTTCTTTTCGCCATGGTGCGCGCGGAGGATGATCGCGGCGAGCGCGGGCGACAGCGTCAACGCCATGATCCCGGAGATCACCATCGAGATCGCGATGGTGATCGCGAACTGCTGGTATAGCTTGCCAGTGACGCCGCCCAGGAACGCGACCGGCAGGAATACCGCCACCAGCACGAGCACGATCGAGATCAGCGCGCTCGCGATCTGCGTCATCGTGAGTTTGGCGGCTTCGAGCGGCTTCAGCTTCTTCGCCGCCATGTTGGCCTCGACGCTTTCGACGACGACGATGGCGTCATCGACTACGAGCCCGATGGCCAGGATCATGCCGAACAGCGTCAGCATGTTGATCGAGAAGCCGAGGAGGTGCATCCCCACGAACGTGCCGATGATCGAGACCGGCACCGCGAGGATCGGGATGATCGTCGCCCGCAGCGATTGCAGGAACACGAACACGACGATGACGACCAGCACCACGGCCTCGAAAAACGTGTGCACCACCTTCTCGATCGAATTGAGCGTGAAGAGGCTCGTGTCGAGCGCGATCCGGTAGTCGAGGCCGGTCGGGAACTGGTGCTTGAGCTCGGCGAGGCGCTTGCGCACCGCCTCCGCCGTGTCCACCGCGTTGGCGCCGGGTTGCTGGTAGATCGCGATCGTCGTCGACGCTTTGCCGTTCATCCGGCTCACGACCGAGTAGTCGCGCTTGTCGAGCTCGACGCGGCCGATGTCGTGCAGCCGCACGCTCGCCACGCCTTCCTTGCCGGCGCGCACGATGATGTCCTCGAACTGCTCGGGCCGGGTGAGCAGTCCCTGTGCCGTGATGACGAACGTCTGCGCAGTACCCGGGACCGACGGCTGGCCGCCGATCTGGCCGATGCCGAACGTCTGGTTCTGGCTCTGCAGCGCGGCGGCGACGTCCCCCACGGTGATACCGAGTTGCGCCATGTGGTCGGGCTGCAGCCAGACGCGCATCGCGATGTCGGGCAGGCCGATCACCGATGCTCGATTCGCGCCGGGCACGCGTTTCAGCTCGTCCAGCACGTACAGGTTCGTGTAGTTGTCGATGTACGTCGGCGTGTAGCGGTCGTCGGGCGAGTAGATCGACAGCACCATCATCACCGACGACGACTGCTTGTCGACGCTCACGCCCTGTTGCGCCACGGTCGCCGGCAGCAGCGGCAGCGCCTGGCTCACGCGGTTCTGGACGTTGACCTGGTTGATGTCCGGGTCGCTGCCCGGCTTGAAGACGACGCTGATGCCGACGTTGCCCGACGAGCTGCTTGTCGACGAAAAGTAGAGGAGGTTATCGATCCCGTTGAGCTGCGCCTCGATCGGCGCCGCGACCTGATTGGCGATCACCTCCGCGGTGGCGCCGGGGTAGGCCGTGCCGATGCTGACCGACGGCGGCGCCATCTCCGGGTATTGCTCGATCGGCGCGGCGCGCATCGCGACGAGGCCCGCCAGCACGAACAGGATCGAGATGACCGACGACAGGATCGGCCGGTCGATGAAGAAATGCGTGAACATGCACGCTACTTCCCGGCGTCCACGGGCTGCGCAGCCGGCGCGCCGGCCGCCGGTGCGGCACCGGCGATTCTCACCGGCTGTCCCGGCACGACCTTCAGCACGCCGTCCACCACGACGCGGTCACCTTTCGCGAGCCCCTGGTGGATCACGATGTCCTTGTCGCCGTAATAGTCGCCAACGACCACCGGCCGCACTTCGGCAACGCCGCTCGCGTTCACCACGTACACGAGATGGCCGTCGATGCCCTGCTGCACGGCGAGCTGCGGCACTACGATGGCATCGGGTCGCATAGCGCCGATGACGCGCGCGCTCACGAACATGCCGGGCCGCAGCTCCTGCTTCGGATTCGGGATGACCGCACGCACGAGGAACGACCCCGTGTCCTGGCTGAACGATGGATCGGCGAAGCCGATCTTGCCGCGTTCCGGATACACGTGGCCACCGGGCAGCACGAGCTCCACGTCGAAGTTGTCGTCCTTGGGCGGGACCATCTGCCCCTTGTCCTGCAGCTCCTTGTAGCGCGCCATCTGGTTCTGCGAGATGCTGAAGTTCACCCAGATGGGGTCGAGCGCGGCGACGTAGGTGAGAAACGCGCTGTCGGCCAGCGAATTCACATACGCACCCTGCCTTTGCAGCGAGCGGCTCGCGATGCCTGCGAGCGGCGACGTGATCGTCGTGTAGCCGAGATTGAGCTTCGCCTCTTCCACTTTCGCGCGCGCGGAGAACACGGCGGCCTTGGCCGCGTCGAGCTCGCCCTTGGCGCGGTCGAGGTCTGTCTGCGGCAGCGCGTCCTGCTCGGCCAGCGGCTTGACGCGCCCGTAAGTGACTTCGGCAGTGGCAAGACGCGCCTGCTGCGACTCGAGCTCGCCGCGTGCGGCGTTGAGCTGCGCCTGGAATGGCTTCGGGTCGAGCTGGTACATGAGCTGGCCTTGCTTCACGAGCTCGCCTTCCTGGTAGGCGATGCGCTCGAGAAAACCGGACACGCGCGCCACGATGTTCACCTGGCGCGAGCTCTCGGTCTGCGCCACGAACACCGGCGTGAACGGGATCGACTTCGGCTCGAGCGTGATGACGCTCACCTCGGGCGGCGGCCGCTGCGGCGGCGCGGCGTCCTTGCCGCATGCCGCGATCAGCAGGACGGCGAGCGGCATCGCGCATGCAACGAGCCGCATGCCGATGGATTCACCCGGATGATGCATGTGAGCGGCCGATACGACGAAAGCGACGGTGATCGGCTGCGAAAGCCGATGGCGGCGCAGTCTGACAGAAACGTGCGGCGCATGTCGAGCGTTTGCTGCGCGGTCACGAAGGGCGTGGAAAGCATGGGCACCGGCCTGGCCGGCACGTCAGCCGCCGATATCCGCCCAGTACTCGTGACGCCCGGTGTGGACGCGCGACACGCGGTATTCGACCGGCACGTCGCGATAGCTCTGCGCGATGCGCCGGACCGTGAGCAGCGGGGATCCGCGCGGAACGTCGAGCAGCCGCGCGGCGACCGCGTCCGCGCGCGTGGCGCGCAGGCGCTCGCGCGTGCGCACGACCGAGATGCCGAACGCCTCCTCGTAAAAACGATAGATCGTCGAGCTCCGCTCGCGAAACGCGCGTTCGCTCAGGCCGGCGAAGCGTGCGGCCGAAAGCGCGATGTCGTCGACGATGACGGGCGCGGCGCCGAGCCACAGCACGTTGCGGATGCGAAAAACGGGAGCGCCGGGGGCGACGGCGAGCGCCGCGGCGACGTCACGGCGGGCCCTGCCGTGGGTAAAGGAGACCAGGCGCACGTCCGGATAGGCCTGCGGTCCGCGCTGCGGCACGACGCGAAGGAAGTGAAAGACCTCGCGGTCGCGGGTGTGCCGTGCGACGAACGTGCCGCGGCCCTGCTGGCGGATCAGGATGTTGGCGTCGACCAGCTCGTCGACCGCACGCCGGAGCGTGCCGAGGCTGATGCCGAAGCGTGCGGCGAGCCGACGCTCGGCGGGTATCGCCGTGCCCGGCTTCCATTCGCCGCGGGTGAGCGCGTCGGTCAGCCGCCGCTCGATGTCCTGGTAGAGCGGGGCCCGGAGCGGCGCTCCTGCGTTCGTGTCGCTCATCGTTTCCTTCCGGCTTGTCGCGATGCCGCCGGATCCCGGGTCGCAGTCTAGAGGCTGCGCAAAAATTAGGCAAATGATATAGTTGACCTGGACGCGGCGGAACGCTTACGATCCGCCTTTCATCGGCGCCGCAGCCGGGAATCCGGGCGGCGCGAAAACCGCACGCAGGAGGCGACGTGATCCATTGCGTATTGCACGATCCCGACGATTCGGTTGCCGTCGTCGTCGTGGAGGGCATCAAGGCCGGCACGGCGCTCACCGGGCTGATCCTCGACGAGGATCGCACGATCGGGCTCGAATGCCGGCAGGACATTCCGATCGGTCACAAGGTGGCGCTGAAGGACATGGCCGTCGGCGACACCGTCATCAAGTACGGCGTCGACATCGGTCGCGTCGTGCAGCCGATCCGCAAGGGCGAGCACGCGCACGTTCACAACATCAAGACAAAGCGGTGGTGACGATGAAGCAGACATTCATGGGATACCGCCGCGAGAACGGCCGCGCCGGCGTGCGCAATCACGTCGTCATCCTGCCGGTCGACGACCTGTCGAACGCTGCCTGCGAGGCGGTCGCCAACAACATCAAGGGCACGCTCGCGATTCCGCATCCGTACGGGCGGCTGCAATTCGGCGCCGACCTCGAGCTGCACTTCCGCACGCTGATCGGCACCGGCAGCAATCCGAACGTCGCCGCCGTGGTGGTCATCGGCATCGAGGAGCAGTGGACGAAGCGGGTCGTGGATGGCATCGCGGCAACCGGCAAGCCGGTGCAGGGCTTCGGCATCGAGCTCCACGGCGATCACGACACGATCATGCGCGCGTCGAAGGTAGCGAAGGAATACGTGCAGCGGGCAAGCGAGCTCTCTCGCGTCGAATGCCCGCTGACCGACCTCTGGGTGTCCACCAAGTGCGGCGAGTCGGACACGACGTCGGGGTGCGGCTCGAATCCGACGGTGGGCGACGCGTTCGACAAGTTGTACGCCGCCGGCTGCACGCTGGTGTTCGGCGAGACGACCGAATTGACGGGCGGCGAGCAGATCGTTGCAGCGCGCTGTCGCGACGACAAGGTGCGCGCGGATTTCATGCGTGTATTCGACCGCTATCAGGAGGTCGTCAACCGGCACAAGACGTCGGACCTGTCGGACTCGCAGCCGACGAAGGGCAACATCGCCGGCGGCCTGACGACGATCGAGGAGAAAGCGCTCGGCAACATCCAGAAAATCGGCAGGAAGTGCACGGTCGACGGCGTGCTCGACAAGGCCGAGGCGCCGACGCACCCCGGGCTGTGGTTCATGGACAGCTCGTCGGCCGCCGCCGAGATGGTCACGCTGTGCGCGGCCGCCGGCTACGTCGTGCATTTCTTCCCGACCGGACAGGGCAACGTCATCGGCAACCCGATTCTGCCGGTGATCAAGCTCTGCGCGAATCCGCGCACGGTGCGCACGATGAGCGAGCACGTCGACGTCGACGTGACCGGTCTGCTGCAGCGCGAAATCACGCTCGACCAGGCCGGCGACAAGCTGCTTGACATGATGTTCCGAACGGCGAACGGCCGGCTGACGGCCGCCGAGGCGCTCGGCCATCGCGAGTTCGTGCTGACGCGCCTTTACGAAAGCGCGTAACCGGCCGGTTGGCCTACGCGCACCCGGCCGTTAAGATAGGCTCTGGGCAGGACGCCGCTTCGCCGCGGCGAACTGCATCCGAGAGGCAGCTGCCCAAGCGCTGCCCGAACTCGATAAACGAACTGGAGGATCACGGACCCATGGCAGCGACGAGATCGAAGACTTTCGTGCGGCTTGGATCGATGGCGTTGTGCGCAGCGCTCGGACTCGCAGCGTTGCCAGCCGCGGCCGCGGAGATGAGCGAGATCCATGTGTCGCGGCAGTACGGCATCAGCTACCTGCCGCTGATGATCATGGAGGACCAGAAGCTGATCGAGAAGCACGCGAAGGCGGCGGGCGTCGACGTCAAGGTCGAATGGTCGAAGTTCGCGAGCGGCGCCGTGATGAACGACGCGCTGCTGTCAGGCAACCTGCAATTCGCCTCCGGCGGCGTCGGTCCGTTCACGACGCTGTGGGCGAAGACGCGCGGAAATCTCGACGTGAAGGCGACGTCGGCGATCAACTCGATGCCGCTCTTCCTCGTCACGAACAATCCGAAGGTCAAGACGCTCAAGGACTTCACCGACAAGGACAAGATCGCACTGCCCGCGGTGAAGGTGTCGATCCAGGCGGTGACGCTGCAGATGGCGGCGGAGAAGGCGTTCGGCGAGGGCCAGCAGAACAAGCTCGACCACCTGACGGTGTCGATGGCGCATCCCGACGCGCTGACGGCGCTCGTGTCCGGCAAGTCCGAAGTCACCGCGCATCTCGGCTCGCCGCCGTTCCAGTACCAGGAGCTCGAGCGGCCGGGCATGCACAAGGTGTTCAGCTCGTACGACGTGCTCGGCGGACCGGCCACGTTCAACGTCGTGTGGACGACGACGAAGTTCCACGACGAGAATCCGAAGATCTACGCCGCGTTCATGGCGGCGCTCGACGAGGCCACCGCCACGATCAACCGCGACAAGCGCGCGGCGGGCGAGACGTATCTGCGGATTTCCAAGGACAAGGACAGCCTCGACGACATCGTCAAGATGCTGAACGACCCGGCGATCGTCTACACGACCACGCCGAACAACGTGATGAAGTACGTCGACTTCATGTACAAGGTCGGCTCGATCAAGGTAAAGCCCGCGTCGTGGAAGGAGATGTTCTTTCCCAACGCGCACAAGTTGTCGGGAAGCTGATGGCCGTGGCCGCCGCGACGCTGGATCTGCCTGATCTCGCAGCGATCCGGCAGGCGGCGGCGCGGATCGGCGCGCACGTTCACCGTACGCCGGTGATGACGTGCGCGGCGATCGACGCCGAGGTCGGCGCGAAGCTGTTCTTCAAGTGCGAGCACTTGCAGCGTGTCGGCGCGTTCAAGGCGCGCGGTGCGTGCAACGCGGTGTTTTCGCTCGATGGGGAATCCGCGCGGCGCGGCGTCGTCACGCACTCGTCCGGCAATCACGGCGCGGCACTCGCGTATGCGGCCAAGCGCCGCGGGATCCCGGCGTGGGTGGTGATGCCCGACAACGCACCCGCCGTGAAGCAGGCCAACGTGCGCCGCTTCGGCGCCACCGTTCGCCTGTGCGCGCCGACCGTCGCGGCACGCGAAGCGGCCTGCGACGCTGTCGCGCGCGAGACCGGCGCGACGCTCATCCATCCGTTCGACGATTCGCGCGTCATCGCCGGGCAAGGCACTGCGGCGCTCGAACTCGTCGAAGCCGTCGACGACCTCGATGCAGTGATCGCGCCGTGCGGCGGCGGCGGCCTGCTGTCGGGAACTGCGATCGCGGTCACGTCGTGGCGCCTCGGCATCGACGTACTGGGCGCGGAGCCCGCGAACGCCGACGACGCGGCGCGCGGTTTCGCGTCAGGCACGCTCGCGCCGCTTGCCGCGACGACGACGATCGCCGACGGCCTGCGCACGACGCTTTCCCTCCGAACGCTCGCTGCGCTGCGCAAGCACGTGCGTGCGTTCGGAACGTGCAGCGAGGAGGCGATCGTGCGCGCGATGCGGATGATGTTCGAGCGGATGAAGCAGGTCGTCGAGCCGTCGTCCGCGGTCCCGCTCGCGTGCCTGCTCGAGCACACGCTCGACGTCGCCGGCCGGCGCGTGGGCATCATCGTGAGCGGGGGCAACGTCGACCTCGACCGGCTGCCGTGGCTGTGAGCGCGACCGGCCGCGCCGTGGCGCCGGTGGCTCCGGCTGTCGTCCGAAGCGGGTGAGAACGGTGACGCTTCCAACGAGCGATACGACCACGCCGCTGCTCGCGGTGCGCGGCGTGACGCTGCAGTACAAGACGAAGGATCACCTCGTCACGGCGACGTACCGCGTCGACTTCGACGTGCATCGCTCCGACCGCTTCATCCTTCTCGGGCCGTCGGGCTGCGGCAAGTCGACGTTGCTGAAGGCGGTCGGCGGCTACATGAAGCCGGTCGAGGGCGAGATCCGGCTCAAAGGCGAGGCCGTGACGCGGCCCGGCCCCGATCGCATGATGGTGTTCCAGGAGTTCGACCAGCTGCTGCCGTGGCGGACGGTCAAGGAGAACGTGATGTTCCCGCTGCAGGCGAGCGGCCGCCTGCCGCGCAAGGCTGCCGAGGCCAAGGCGCTCGAATACATCGCCAAGGTCAACCTGTCCGCATTCGCCGACAGCTTCCCGCACACGCTTTCGGGCGGCATGAAGCAGCGCGTCGCGATCGCGCGCGGCATGGCAATGGAGCCCGACATCCTGCTGATGGACGAGCCGTTCGCCGCGCTCGACGCGCTGACGCGGCGCAAGATGCAGGACGAGCTGCTCGCGCTCTGGGAAGGCACGCGCTTCACCGTGCTGTTCGTCACGCACTCGATCCCCGAGGCGATCAAGATCGGGAGCCGCATTCTTCTGCTGTCGCCGCATCCCGGCCAGGTGAAGGCCGAGATCGACAGCGTTTCGTCTACCGCCGACGGCGCCGACGCAAGGGCACTCGAGCAGCGCATTCATTCGATGCTGTTCGCCGATGCCGTGGAGGAAACGGTGCCCGACCGCGCGGGAGTGCATGCATGAATACCTTCAACGCGCCGCTCGCAAGGCCCGAGATCATTCGCGAACCCGTCTCGTCGGCCGCGTTCGGCATCGTCGAGAAGCCGCTGTCGACGTGGGAGCGCATCACCAACGTCGGCGCGCTACGCAAGTTCGCGCTGCTCTGCGCGCTGGCGGTGATCTGGGAGGTCTACGCGCGCTCGCTCGACAATCCGCTTCTCTTTCCCACGTTCACCGCCACCGTCGAAGCATTCGTCAAGGGGCTGCTCGGCGGCGATCTGTTCACGAAGGCGGTCACGTCGGTGCGCGTGCTGCTGATGGGATACGCGGCGGGCATCGCGTGTGCGGCGATTCTCACGGTGATCGCGATCACGTCGCGCATCGGCACCGACCTGCTCGAGCTGTTGACGTCGATGTTCAACCCGCTGCCGGCGATCGCGCTTTTGCCGCTCGCGCTGATCTGGTTCGGCCTCGGCGCAGGCAGCATCGTGTTTGTCATCATCCACTCCGTGCTGTGGGCGGTGGCGCTCAACACGCACTCCGGCTTCCTGTCCGTGTCCAACACGCTGCGGATGGTTGGCCGGAACTACGGGTTGCGCGGGCTGCCGTACGTGGGCCGCATCCTGATTCCCGCCGCGTTCCCGAGCATTCTCACAGGCCTCAAGATCGGCTGGGCGTTCGCGTGGCGCACGCTGATCGCCGCGGAGCTCGTGTTCGGCGTGTCGTCGGGATCGGGTGGCCTCGGCTGGTTCATCTACGAGAACAAGAACCAGCTCGAGATCCCCAACGTGTTCGCCGGTCTGTTCACGGTGATCGTCATCGGCCTGATCGTCGAAAACGTCGTGTTCCGGGTCGTCGAGGCGAAGACGGTGCGCAAATGGGGATTGCAGAGTTGAAGTTTCTCTTCCGAATCCGGTCATGAAGCATCTCCCGACTCGCGATTACCCCCGCTTCCACCTTGCGTTCCCGGTCACCGACCTCGCGCAGGCGCGCCGCTTCTATGGCGAATTCCTCGGCTGTCCCGAGGGTCGCAGCAGCGACGATTGGGTCGATTTCGATTTCTTCGGCCACCAGATCGTCGCGCACAAGGTCGACGCGACGCGCATGGCCGACGCGACGAGCCTCGTCGACGGCAAGAACGTTCCGGTGCGGCACTTTGGGGTGGTGACCGACGTCGTGACGTGGGAGCGGCTCGCAGAAAAATTTCGCGCGGCGAAGGTGGCCTTCGTCATCGAGCCGTACGTCCGCTTTCGCGGCGAGCCCGGCGAGCAGGCGACGATGTTCCTGCTCGATCCATTTGGCAACGCCCTCGAGTTCAAGGCGTTCGCGGACATGAGCCGGCTGTTCGCGACGGCATAGATTGCCGGCGCGCCGATCGGAGCCGCGCGTGCGCATCGTCATCACCGAGTTCATGGCCGAGGCAGCGGTCGCAAGCCTCGCCGAGCGCTTCGACGTCGTCTACGACAAAACGCTGGTCGATCGTCCCGGCGACCTGCAAGTCGAGGTCAGCGACGTCGACGCGCTGATCGTGCGCAACCGCACGTCCGTCGACGCGGCGCTGCTCGCGTGCGCGCAACGGCTGCGCGTCGTCGGCCGCCTCGGCGTGGGTCTCGACAACATCGACGTCGATGCGTGCGCCGCGCGAGGGATCGCGGTGATACCGGCCACCGGCGCCAACGCGCTGGCCGTCGCCGAATACGTGATCGCGATCGCGCTGCTGCTCCTCCGCGGCGTTTATCACTCGACCGACGAGGTCGCCGCGGGTCACTGGCCGCGCAGCGCGCTTTCGCACGGCCGCGAAATCGCGGGCAGGACGCTCGGCATCGTCGGCTACGGCGGCATCGGTCGCGAGAGTGCGCGCCTCGGACGCGCGCTCGGCATGCGCGTCGTCGGCTTCGATCCACAGGTGCCTGCGATGTCGCCACTTTGGACGCAGGACGGCACAGTGCCGCGAAGCTTTGCCGAGGTCCTCGCAGAAGCCGACGTCGTCACGCTGCACGTGCCGCTATCGCCGGCGACGCGTAACCTGATGGACGCGGCCCGCGTCGCGACGATGAAGCCCGATGCGATCCTGATCAACACCGCGCGCGGCGGCGTCGTCGACGAGACGGCGGTAGCCGCCGCTCTGCGTGCAGGAACGTTGGGCGGCGCGGCGCTCGACGTGTTCGACCACGAGCCGCTCGGTGCAGGATCGCCGCTCGCCGGGTGTCCGCGGCTGATCCTGACGCCGCATGTCGCCGGCGTGAGCCGCGAATCGAACGATCGCGTATCGTCGCTCATCGCCGACAAAGTCGCGGCGGCGCTCACTGCACGACCTTGAATCCGAACCGCGCATGCCGACGCTGACGATTGCCGAGTTGCGCGAACTCGCGGCGCGCGCGCTCGCCAGGGCCGGTGCGTCCGAGACGATGGCCGCGACGACGGCGGCGGCGCTCGTCGATGCCGAGGCGCAGGGACTTTCCTCGCACGGACTCGCACGCGTCGCGCAGTATGCGACGCACCTGCGCAATGGCCGCGCCGACGGCAATGCTACGGCAGCCGTTGCACACGAGCGCGGCGGCGCGGTGCTGGTCGACGCGCATTGCGGGCTCGCATTCCCGGCGTGCGCGCTTGCGGTAAAGGAAGGCGTCCGTCGCGCGCGGCAATATGGCGTCGCGTTCGCCGGCGTGACGAACAGCCATCATTTCGGCGTCGCGGCCTGGCATCTGCAGCCGGTCGCGACCGCCGGCATGGTCGGCCTCGCGTTCGGCAATTCCCCGGCCGCCATGCCGGCGGCGGGTGGCCGGCGCGCGCTGTTCGGCACGAATCCGATCGCAGCGATGTTTCCGCGCCGCGAAGGCCTGCCGCTGACAATAGATCTTTCACTCTCCGAAGTCGCGCGCGGCAAGGTGATGGTTGCGGCGAAGGAGGGCCGGCCGATTCCGCTCGGGTGGGCGCTCGACGAGCATGGCCAGCCGACCACCGACGCGAATGCGGCGCTGCGCGGATCCATGCTCGCAATGGGCGGCACGAAAGGGGCGATGCTCGCGCTGGTCGTCGAATTGCTGGTTACGGCGCTGACCGGCGCGGCGCAGGGATTCGAGGCCACCTCGTTCTTCGTCGACGAGGGCAACCGGCCGCGCATCGGCCAGGCGTTCATCGTCGTCGACCCGGCGGCGCTCGCCGGCAGCGACGTGTACTTCGATCGTGTCGAGACGCTCGTCGCGGCGATGCTCGAAGACGACGGCGTACGCATGCCGGGCGAGCGCCGCGCGCAGCTCGCCGCCCGAGCCGCTGCCGAAGGTATCGCGATTGCCGATGCGCTCGCGCAGCAGTTGCGCACGCTGGCAGCCGCATGAGCACCGATCGATGAGCGCCGATTCCGCCGACACGCTGACCAACACCAACCGCGTGCTGCGCACGCTGCGTGCAGGTCATCGGGTGCTGCTGCGCGCGTCCGCGGAAGACGAGCTGCTGCAGTCGATGTGTCGCGTGCTCGTCGACGAAGGCGGTTATCGGATCGTGTGGATCGGCTACGCGGACGACGACGCCGCGAAAACGATCCGGCCGATGGCGCACGCCGGCGTCGAAGCGGAGTTTTTCAGCCGCGCGCATTTTTCATGGGATGCCGCGCGCCCGAGCGTCTCGGGCGAGGCGATCCGCACCGGCTTGCCGTCGATCGGCCGCCGGCTTCGCAGCGATCCGCTGCTGACACAATGGCGCGCCAACGCTGCGCGGCGCGGCTACGGCGCCGTGAGCGCATTTCCGCTTCGTGCCGGCGGCGTGGTCATCGGCTGCCTGACGCTGATTGCCGTCGACGAAGACGCGTTCGACGACGCGGAAGCGGGCCTGCTTGCGGACTTCGCGGACGATCTCGGCTACGGCATCGCGCATCTGCGCATGCAGAGCCGGCAGCAGGAAGCCGAGCGCACGATCGAGCGTATGGCGTTCCAGGATCCGCTCACTGGACTGCCGAATCGGGCGGCGATGCGCAGCCGGATCGCGCAAGCCATCGGCGACGCGCAGCCGGCGAACCGCGCGCTCGCGATCCTGTCGATACACGCCGGCCACTTCGACGAGATCGGCGACACGCTCGGGCATGCCGCAGGCGACCGCCTGATGACCGAAGTGGCCGAGCGCGTCGCCGCGGTCGCGCGAAGCGGCCAGGACGCGCTCGCGCGCGTGGGCGAGGACGAGCTCGTGCTGCTGCTGCGCGACGCCGATTCGCGGCATGCGTGCGACGTCGCGGCGCGCATCGTCGAGGCGCTGTACCGGCCGGTCGATCTCGCCGGCACGGAGGTCGACGCGCGCGGCTCCGTCGGCATCGCGCTCTATCCGGGACACGGCGACGACCCCGACGAATTGATGCGGCGCGCGAAGGTCGCGATGTACCGCGCCGGCATGCACGGCCATTTCGCGCTCTACAGCGGCGTGCACGACGACGAGCGGCGCCGGCGCCTGGGGCTGCTCGGCGAATTGCGCCGCGCGATCGAAGCCGGCGAGCTGGCGCTCTACTGCCAGCCCAAGGTCGACATCGATACGTCGCGCTTCGCCGGCGCCGAGGCGCTGATGCGCTGGCAGCATCCGCAGCGCGGCATGGTGTCGCCGGGAATGTTCGTCGAACTCGCCGAGCAGGCGGGCCTGATCACGCCGTTGACGAACTGGGTGCTCGAGGCCGCTTTCCGCGAGCGTCACCGGTGGCAGGCCGCGGGGTTCGAGCAGCCGCTTGCCGTCAATCTGTCCGCGCGCGACCTGCACGATCCCCGCCTCGTGGACCGCGTGCGCGGGTTGATCGAGACGTGGGGAACCCACGCAGGCGCGATCCAGTTCGAGCTCACCGAATCGTCGCTGATGGTCGACGCGCCGACCGTCATCGAGACGCTGTCGCGGCTGCGCGACCTCGGCGTCGAGCTGATGGTCGACGATTTCGGCACCGGCTACTCGAGCCTGCGCTACCTGCAGCAGATGCCCGTGTCGGCAATCAAGATCGACCAGTCGTTCGTGCGCCGGATGATCGACGATCCGGAATCGGCGGCCATCGTGCGCTCCACCGTCGAGTTGTGCCATGCTCTGCATATGCATGCGATTGCGGAAGGCGTCGAGGAAGAGCCGGTCTGGCGTGCGCTGTCGGCCATGGGCTGCGACACGGCGCAGGGCTATTACGTCGGCAAGCCGCTGCCGGTCGCCGACTATCCGGCATGGGCCGCGGCGTCGCGCTGGTCGCGCGCCGGGCAGCGCGATGCGGGGCCACGTGAGCGCGACGAGGTGATGCGATGACGACACCGCTCCCGCGCAGCACCGCCGCGCTGCTGAACGTCGCACACGCGATCGATCACATGTTCCTGCTGATCTTCGCCACCGCGGTCGCGTCGATTGCCGGGGATTTCGGCGTTGCACGCTGGGAGGACCTGATGCCGTACGGCGTCGGTGCGTTCGCGATGTTCGGCATCGGCTCGCTGCCGGCGGGGCGCCTCGGTGATTTGTGGGGACGCCGGCGGATGATGCTCGTGTTCTTCTTCGGGATGGGCGTGTCGGCGCTGATCGTCGCCGTCACGCAATCGGCATGGCAGCTCGCGATCGCGCTGACGCTGCTCGGCGCGTTTTCCGCGATCTACCATCCGGTCGGCATACCGATGCTCGTGCAACGGTCGGCGCGTCCCGGGCTCACGATCGGATTCAACGGTCTCGCCGGCAACCTGGGCGTCGCACTGTC
>DATEIQ010000184.1:0-3734 GCA_035278845.1 Casimicrobiaceae bacterium
TGCCGCTCGGCGGCGTTCGCATCGCCCTCGTCGGCGATGTCGTCGGCAGCGCGCGCGAAATGGTAGATCGCCGCAACCGCGCGCCGGTAGCGTGCCGGCAACAGGAAGGAGGCGACAGGAAAGTTCTCGTAATGCCCGACGGCCAAGGCAACTGACTCGCGTGACGTGCGAACGCGCGGTCGGATATACTAGCCGATTCGGCGCGGGATTTCGGCCGGGGTCGCGGGTGCCGTTGCGTCTCGCTTCGCGCAGCGCGTCGCGCGGGCGCCGAAGCTACGTCTTCCGGTTCGTGCCGGGCGCCACCGCAGTCGCGAAAGTGGCGGAATTGGTAGACGCACCAGCCTTAGGAGCTGGCGGGGCAGCCCGTGGGGGTTCGAGTCCCCCCTTTCGCACCAGACGCCGCTTTCGCGCGCGCCGCGAGCCAACACTGAACTGACCTGGACTACGGATTCGTCACGCATGCAGAACACCGTCGAAACGCTGGGGGACCTCACGCGCCGCGTGAGCGTCGCGGTGCCGATCGCCGACATCGAAGGCGAAGTGCAGAAACGCCTCGCGCGGCTCGCCAGAACCGTCAAGATGGCCGGCTTTCGTCCGGGCAAGGCGCCCCTTCGATTGCTTGACCAGCAGTACGGCCCACAGGTTCGCTCCGACGTGATCACCGAGCGCGTTCAATCGTCGTTCAACGACACGGTGCGCGCGCAGAACCTGCGCATCGCCGGCACCCCGCGCATCGAGCGCGCGCCGGGCGCTGAATCGGCCGCCGACACGCTCGAATTCTCGGCGGTGTTCGAGGTTTATCCGGACGTGCAAATCGGCGACGTGCGCGAGGTCGCGATCGTGCGGCCGGTTGCCGAGGTCACGCCGCAGGACGTGGAGCGCACGCTTGACGTGCTGCAAAGACAGCGCACCACGTATCACGCGGTCGAGCGGCCGGCGCAAGCGGGCGATCGCGTGCGCGTCGATTTCACCGGAACGATCGACGGCGTCGAATTTCCGGGCGGCCAGGCACGCGATTTTCCCATCGTACTCGGCGAGGGCCGCATGCTCCCGGAATTCGAGACGGCCGTTACGGGCATGGCGGCGGGCGGCACGAAGTCATTTGCGCTCACGTTTCCGGCCGATTACCACGGCCGCGAGGTTGCCGGGAAGGAAGCGCAATTCGAACTGACGGCGCACGAAGTCGCGGAACCCGAGGTGCCTGCGCTCGACGAAGCGTTTGCGCGCGGGTTCGGCATCGCGAGCGGCAGCATGGACGACCTGCGCAAGGAAGTGGAAGCGAACTTGAAGCTCGAGTTGAAGCGTACCGTCGACGCGCGCGTCAAGGCGCAGGCGCTCGCCGGGCTGCGCCAGCGCGCGACGTTCGCCGTGCCGAAGGCGCTGGTCGAAAGCGAGGCGCAGCTGCTGCGGCAGCGCGCGATCGCGAGCATGCGCGAGCGTCCGAACGTCAAGCCGGAAGACCTGGAACTGTCGCTCGACGTCTTTCGCCCGCAGGCGGAAGAGCGCGTCGCGCTCGGGCTGATCATCGGCGAACTGGTGCGCGCGGAGAGCCTGCAGGCTACGCCTGCGCAGATCAAGGCGCTGGTCGCGGAAACCGCGCAGACGTACGAGCAGCCGGAAGCGGTCGTGCGCTGGCACTACGAAAAGCCCGAGCGCCTGCGCGATTTCGAAGCGATGGCGCTCGAGCAGAACGTCGTCGACTGGATCATCGCGCGCGCCCGCGTCACGGACGAGCCGGCGACGTTCGAACAGGTGATGGGGCAGCGCGGCGCCGCCTGACGCTGCGATCGTCGTCAATCAAGGAATCGCCGGCGGTGCGGCGTTTCCGGCGGCCGGACGGTGCTTGACGATCGCGAACCGAAGTCCCAAATTGACTCTGACGAGGCAGCAGGGCGAGGGAACCGAACCCCCGCGCCGACGGCCTCACATTCGCCAGGAAAGTGACACGCATGGAAGAACCGAGAGGACTGGGCCTGATCCCGATGGTGATCGAGCAGAGCGGACGCGGCGAGCGCGCGTACGACATCTACTCGCGTCTGCTCAAGGAGCGCCTCGTGTTCCTGGTGGGACCGGTCAACGAGGCGACGGCGAACCTGGTCGTCGCGCAGATGCTGTTCCTCGAATCCGAGAATCCCGACAAGGACATTCATTTCTACATCAATTCGCCGGGCGGCTCGATTGCGGCGGGGTTCGCGATCTACGACACCATGCAGTTCATCAAGCCCGACGTTTCCACGTTGTGCGTGGGCATGGCGGCGTCGATGGGCGCGTTCCTGCTGGCGGCCGGCACGAAGGGCAAGCGTTTCGCGCTGCCCAATTCCGACGTCATGATCCACCAGCCGCTCGGCGGTTTCCAGGGCCAGGCGTCCGACGTGGAAATCCACGCCAAGTACATCCTGAACCTGCGCATGCGCCTCAATCAGCTGATGGCGCAGCACACGGGCAAGCCGGTCGAGCAGATCGCGCGCGATACCGAGCGCGACAATTTCCTCACCGCCGAGCAGGCGCGGGAGTACGGGATCGTCGACAAAGTCTTGCAGAAACGGCTTCCAACCGAGTAAAGTCGGTCGCAAGCATGGCAGGCAGGCGCTTTAATGGCAGATAAATCACAGTCGGGCGACAAGCTCCTCTATTGCTCGTTCTGCGGCAAGAGCCAGCACGAGGTCCGCAAGCTGATCGCGGGCCCGTCGGTGTTCATCTGCGACGAATGCATCGAGCTTTGCAACGACATCATCCGCGAGGAAGGCACGGGCGGCGAAACCGCGCGTGCCGACCGCAGCAAGCTGCCCACGCCGCACGAGATCCGGCAGATCCTCGACCAATACGTGATCGGCCAGGAGCCTGCCAAGAAGATCCTGTCGGTTGCGGTGTACAACCACTACAAGCGGCTCGAGTCCGGCACGAAGGACGACGACGTCGAGCTTGCGAAGTCGAACATCCTGCTGATCGGTCCCACGGGCTCGGGCAAGACGCTGCTTGCGCAAACGCTCGCGCGGCTGCTGGACGTGCCGTTCGTCATCGCCGACGCCACGACGTTGACCGAAGCCGGCTACGTCGGCGAGGACGTCGAGAACATCATCCAGAAGCTGCTGCAGAAGTGCGACTACGACATCGAGAAGGCGCAGCGCGGCATCGTCTACATCGACGAGATCGACAAGATCTCGCGCAAGAGCGACAACCCGTCGATCACGCGTGACGTGTCGGGCGAAGGCGTGCAGCAGGCGCTGCTCAAGCTGATCGAGGGCACGATCGCCAGCGTGCCGCCGCAGGGCGGTCGCAAGCACCCGAACCAGGAGTTCGTCCAGGTCGACACGACCAACATCCTGTTCGTGTGCGGCGGCGCATTCGACGGTCTCGAGAAGATCATCCGCCAGCGCACGGCGAAGACGGGCATCGGCTTCGGTGCGGAAGTGGCGTCGCCCGACGACCGTCGCAGCATGACGATCCTGCTGCGCGGCACCGAGCCCGAGGACCTGATCAAGTTCGGGCTGATTCCGGAATTCGTCGGCCGCCTGCCGGTCGTCGCCACGCTCGACGAGCTCGACGAGGCGGCGCTGATCCAGATTCTCGTCGAGCCGAAGAACGCGCTGATCAAGCAGTATCACAAGATGTTTCGCATGGAAGGCGTCGAGCTCGAGATCCGCGAGCTCGCGCTGCGCGCGATCGCTCGCAAGGCGCTCGCGCGGAAGACCGGCGCCCGTGGATTACGCTCGATCCTCGAGCAGGTGCTGCTC
>DATEIQ010000185.1:0-8707 GCA_035278845.1 Casimicrobiaceae bacterium
GCGGAAGCCGAGCCGCGAATTCGACGAATCCATCTGGACGTTGTTGTCGAACGTCTCGCCGGTCGGCGGCTGCGCGAGCGTGCTGACCTCCGTTCCCGGCGGCGTCGATCCCGTCATTCGCACCCATACGACTTCCGGAAATAGGCGGCCGTAGACGGTGACGGTTTGCGCGGCGGCAGGCGCTGCCGTCATCAGCGCGGCGAGCACGGAGATCGCGCGGCGGGAACGGCTCATCGTTGTTTCTCCCTCGGCTGCTTGCCTGTTATTGGTGGCGCCGGCCGGCAGCGCCGTCCACTCGTTCCTCTATGCGGAACAGGTGTCTCTCCCGGCGGCAACGTAGCAAATCGAGGTGCCGCCCGTCAAGCGAATGGTTAGTGGGGGTCGGCAACGAATTTCCGCGCGCGTGGGAAATTCGTCTGACCCCGATTAACCGTCCCTTAGCGCGAGCAGGCTTTCCGGCGCGATGCGCACGTGCAGCGATTCGCCGATCTTCGTCGCAAGCCGCGGATGCGCGCGCGCGAGCAGCACGCGCTCGCCGATGCGCACGCGAAAGTCGATGAATTCGCCGAGATACACCTTCTGCTCTACAGTGCCGGACCATGCGTTGACGCCCGCGTGCGGTATTTCCGCAAGCTCGACATCTTCCGGCCGGGCCGTGAGCACGACGCGATCGCCGACGCCCAGGTCCTCGCTCGCGGTTGCCACCACATTGCCGATCTCGCTTTCCACGCGCAGGCGCGAGCGGTCGCCGTCGAAGCCGCGCACTTCCCCGCGCAGGAAATTCGTCGTGCCCACGAAATCGGCGACGAACGGATTCGCCGGACGCGCGTAGATCGTGCGCGGCGTCCCGACCTGCACGAGACGGCCCCCGCTCATCACGCCGATCTCGTGCGACAGCGCGAGCGCCTCGCTCTGGTCGTGTGTCACATAGACGGTCGTGACGCGCAGCTCGCGTTGCAGACGCTTCAGCTCGAAGCGCATCCGCTCGCGCAGCTTGGCGTCGAGATTCGACAACGGCTCGTCGAGCAGCAGCAGCTTCGGCTCCATCACGAGCGCACGCGCAAGTGCCAGGCGCTGCTGCTGCCCGCCGGAGAGCTTCGTCGCGTCACGCTCGGCGAGATCGTCGAGCGCCACCGTCTTCAGCACGCGCAGCACGCGGTCGCGAATGTCGGCGCGCGACATCCGGCGCGGGCCGGCGACGAGCGGAAACGCGACGTTGCGGAAAACGTTCATGTGCGGCCAGATCGCATACGACTGGAACACGACGCCGAAGCCGCGCCGGTTCGCCGGGACGAACACGCCGCGCGCGGCCGAGAACATCACCGTCGATTCGACGCTGATTTCGCCCGCAACCGGCCGCTCGAGCCCGGCGATCGAGCGCAGCGTCGTCGTCTTGCCGCAGCCGCTCGGCCCGAGCAGCGTGAAGAAGCGGCCGCGCGGCACGTCGAACGACACGTCGGCGACCGCGCGCACCGCGCCGCCGCGTCCGGCGTACTCCGTCGTCAGGCCGCGCACGGACAGCATCAGGCGGCTCCGATGCCGAGGCGACCCGTGAGCCGCTGCGCCACGAGCGCGAGCACGAGCAACGCGCCGATCATCAGCACGCCGAGCGCGGAGAGCTCGACATACTGGCCGTTCTCCCACATCTCGAAGATGACGATCGAGAGCACTTCGGTCCGAGGGCCGTACAGCAGGATCGAGCTCGACAGCTCGCGGATCGAGACGATGACGATGTAGAGCCAACCGGCCACCAGGGCCGGCGCCAGCAGCGGCAGCACGATGTGGCGAAACGTCGCCCACCACGAGGCGCCGCTGGTGGCGGCCGATTCCTCGAGCTCGCGGTGGATGCCGAGCATCGACGCCGCGTTGTAGCGCATGCCGTACGGCAGGAAGCGCGTCACGTAGGCGATCAGCAGGATCCACAGCGTGCCGTACACGCCGATATCGAAGTGCAGGTAGAAAACCATCAGCGACAGGCCGACGACCAGGCCGGGAACGACGACCGGCAGCGAAGCGAGCTGGTCGACGAGCGCGCGGCCACGCCCGCGCGTGCGCACGACCACCCAGCACACGACCGCGGTCAGCAGCATGATGGCGGTGGCGGTTCCGACGGCGAGCACGACGCTGTTCAGCGTTGCGCGGGCGATTGCCGGGAATCCCAGCACGAAGCGGTAGGGTTCGAGCGTCAGGTTCGCGAGCGCAGCGCGCGACGGAACGGCATAGAACGTCTGAAACGACGACCACAGCAGCACCAGGAATGGCAGGCCGATCAGCAGCAGGAAGTAGACGATGCAAAGCGTCGCCACCGGGATGCGCCAGCGGCCGAGCTCGATCGTCCGGGGGCGAAAGCCCTTTCCGGTCACCGTGGCGTGGCGCTCGCCGCGCGCGAGCAGGCGCGACTGGAACCACAGACCCGCCGACGCGATCGCGAGCAGCGCGACGGCGTACGCGGACGCGAGGCCAACGTCCGCCGGATAGCGATGAACCGCAGCGAAGATCGCGGACGTGAGCACCGGAATTCCGCCGGGAAGCCCGAGCAGCGCCGGCACTTCGAAGGACTCGAGCGCGCGCACGAAGAGAATCAGGATCGTCGCGAAGGCGGCGGGCCACGCGAGGCGGAACGTGATTCGCGCAAACACCGTTCGCAGCGAGGCGCCGCTCGTTAGCGCTGCCTCTTCCAGCGCTGGGTCCATCGTTCGAAACGCGGCGCTCATCATCAGGAACGCCATCGGCGAATAGTGCAGGCCGTCGACCAGCGCCATGCCGGGCAGCGTGTAGACGTTCACGAACGTGTGCTCGCTGCCGAACAGCGTTCGCAGCACCACGTTGAGGAGACCGATCCGCGGGCTGCCGAGGAGCATCCAGGCCACGACGAACAGCACGCCGGGGATGACGAGCGGGACGAGCGAGAGCGCGAAGAACAGCCGCTTGAAGGGAGTGTCCGTGCGCTCGTTGATGAACGCGAGCAGCGTGCCGAGCGTGAACGCGACAAGCGCCGCGCCGGCCGCGAACTGCAGCGAGTTGCCGAGCAGCCGCGTCGTGTCGCGGCTCGAGTACGCAGTCCGGTAATGATCGAGCGTGAAATGCGTCGCCTCGGCGGCGCCGGCGGGCGCGTGCACGCTCTGCCACAGCAGGAAGCCGAGCGGCACGAGTGCCAGCCAGGCCACCAGTGCGATGCTTGCGCCGACGACGAGCGCGCGCATGCGCCCGCGCCTATCGCCTGCTCATTGGACAGCTCCCCCACCGATGACAGCCTTTGCCACAGGCGTCCGGGGCAATTCGCGCTTGGGACGGCCCGGCGCGCTCATGGCATCGCCCCCCCGGCAGCACCCCGAGGCACGCGCCAGCCGAGGCGCTGCGAGATCGCGTTGCCGGTGGCCATCGCTTCCTCGCCATAGCGGTGCAACGTCTTGCGATCGACGCGCTGCACGGGGCCGGCGACGCTGACGGCGGCGATGACGTCCCCGCGATGATCGCGAATCGGCGCGGCGGCCGAGCGCAGGCCGATCTCGAGCTCCTCGTCGTCGAGCGCGAAGCCCCGTACGCGCACGCTCGCGAGCTCTTCGCGCAACCGCTGCGGCTTGACGATCGTCTTCGGCGTGCATGGCGCAAGGCCGGCGGCAATCACGCGCTCGACGGTTTCCGGTGGGCGGTAGGCGAGCAGCGCCTTGCCCTCGCTGCAGCAATGCGCCGGGACGCGCGCGCCGAGATTCGACTGCATGCGGATCGCTTGCGGGCTCGCGATGTTGTTGACGTAGAGCACGCTCGCGTCGTCGAGCACCGTCAGGTGCGCCGATTCGCCCGTGCGCTCCATCAGCGCGCGCAGGTACGGTCGCGCCTCGCTGACGACGTTCATCTTGCGCCGCACGAGCATCCCGAGCTCGAACAGCTCGAGCCCGAGCCGATATGCGCCGGTCTCCGGATTGCGCGCGAGGAAGCCGGCCTCGACGAGCGTCGAGGCGATCCGGTGCACGGTGCTCTTGGCAAGCCCGAGCCGGCGCGCGAGGTTGCTGATGCCGATCTCGTACTCGGTGTCCGAGAACGCCTTGACGAGTCGCGTCGCGTTCGCGACCGACGACAGCCGCGCGCCGCGCGACCTGCCCGCTTTTCCGCGTTCGCCCATGCGTCTCCCCCGACCGGGCCCGTTCCGCATCCCGGAACGCCAGTCTACCAAGCTGTCCGGAAAATGGGCGCCGCGGCACGCTCGTCAGTGCCCCCGCGACGACGACGACGCAACAGCGATTCGACTTCGCTGCCCGGCGCGGCCGAAGCCGCTTGCGTCCGTGTCGCGGGCGTCGCATCCTTCGCGTTGCAAAATCGCTTTCGCCCCGGGGCGCACGATGGCCGCATCCTCCCCGCACACGGAGTTCCTGACGCTCGGGGAAGGCGTCTCCGGCTATCTCGCGAAGCCGCATGGCGTCCCCGGCATCGGCGTCGTCATCCTTATGGAGGCGTTCGGGCTCAACGCGTTCGTCAAGGGCGTGTGCGAGCGCTTCGCCCGCGCCGGCTACATGGCGCTCGCACCGGACATCTACCACGGCGAACGGTTCGAGTACGCCGACCGCGAGCGCGCGATCGCACGCGCGAACGACGTTGACGATGACGTCGCGATGCGCGAAGTCGGTACCGCGCTCGACATGCTGGTCGCGCAGGGCGCGCGCGACGGGCGGCTCGCCGTCATGGGGTTCTGCATGGGCGGGCGCCTCGCTTTTCTCGCCAACGCGGTCCACGGCGCCCGGCTCGCCGCATCCGTCGCGTTCTACGGCGGCGGCATCGCGCCCGCGGTTCCGCGCGGCAGGCGCAAGCCGCTCGTCGACCGGGTCGGCGACCTCAACGCGCCGCAACTGCTCGTCTACGGCGGACGCGACGCCTCCATCGCCAGCGACGAGCACGCGCGAATCGCCAAGGCGCTCTCCGACGCGAACAAGCGCTACACGATGGCTGTCCTGCCCGATGCGCCGCACGCGTTCGCGACGACCGACCGCGAGAGCTATCACCCGGCCGCTGCCGATGCCGCATGGCGCATCGCGTTTGCGTTTCTCGTCGACACGTTCATGCAGGGTGCCGCGGCCGCGTATGCGTGACCGCAGGCGTTGCGCCGTAGCGTAGAATCCGCGCTTTCGCAGCAAGGATCCCCACGCTCGATGGCCGGCCGACTTCAAGGCAAGACCGCACTCGTCACCGCTGCGGGCCAGGGCATCGGCCGCGCAACCGCGATCGCGATGGCGCGCGAAGGGGCGGCGGTGATCGCGACCGACCTCAACGAGGCTGCGCTGGCCGGCATGCCCGACAACGCAGGGATCACGACACGCCGCCTCGACGTGCTCGACGATCGGGCCGTCGCGGCGCTCGTCGACGAGTTGCCGCCGCTGCAGGTGCTGTTCAACTGCGCGGGATACGTGCATCACGGCTCGATCCTCGACTGCTCGCCCGACGACTGGACGTTCAGCATGAACCTGAACGTGCGCGCGATGTACGTCACGATCCGCGCGGCGCTTCCGAAGATGCTCGCGCATCACGAGGCGACTGGAAAAGTCGCGAGCATCGTGAACATGGCGTCGATCTCCGGGTCGATCAAAGGCCTGCCGAACCGCTTCGTTTACGGCACGTCGAAAGCGGCGGTGATCGGCCTCACGAAAAGCGTCGCCGCCGACTACGTGCAGCGCGGCATTCGCTGCAACGGCATCGCGCCGGGAACCGTCGACACGCCATCGCTCGCCGATCGCATCAACGCCTTTCCCGATCCGGCCGAAGCGCGCCGGCAGTTCATCGCGCGCCAGCCGATGGGGCGGCTCGCGAAGCCGGAGGAAATCGCGCCCATGGTGGTGTTTCTTGCCTCCGACGAAGCCGCCTTCGTCACGGGCAACGTGTATTCGTGCGACGGCGGCATGACGATCTGAAAAAGGGGAACGAAGGATGAAGCTCGTACGCTACGGCCCGCCCGGCCGCGAGAAGCCCGGACTCATCGACGCCGACGGCGTGCTGCGCGACCTGTCGCGCAAGGTCAAGGACATCGACGGCGACGCGCTGGCCCCGATGACGCTGTCGGGGCTGCGCAAGCTCGACACGCGCAGGCTGCCCTCCGTGAAAGGCCGTCCCCGGCTCGGGCCATGCCTCGCGACGCCCTCCAAGTTCGTCGCGATCGGACTCAACTACACCGATCACGCGAAGGAAACCGGCGCACCCATTCCCGAGAATCCGGTCGTGTTCTTCAAGACGCCCTCGTGCATCGTCGGCGCGAACGACAACATCATGATTCCGATGGATTCGACGCAGCTCGACTGGGAGGTCGAACTCGGCGTCGTCATCGGCCGCACCGCGCGCTACGTCGCCACGAAGGACGCGCTGCGCTACGTCGCCGGCTATTGCATCGTCAACGACGTGTCCGAGCGCGACTTCCAGCTGAAGCGCGGCGCGAGCCAGTGGAGCAAGGGCAAGGGCTGCGACACGTTCGGGCCGACCGGGCCGTGGCTCGTCACGAGCGACGAAATCAAGGATCCGCAGAACCTCGACATGTGGCTCGACGTCAACGGCGAGCGCAGGCAAACCGGCAACACGCGCACGATGATCTTCAACGTGCCCGAGCTCGTCGCCGACGTGTCGCGCTACATGACGCTGCTGCCGGGCGACATCATCACCACCGGCACGCCGCCCGGCGTCGCGCTCGGCATGAAGCCGCCGCAATGGCTGAAGGCGGGCGACGTCGTGACGCTCGGCATCGAGGGCCTTGGCGAGCAGCGCCAGCGCGTGGTGCCGTTCAAGGGGCGCCGGGCTGCGTGAGCAACCCCCTCGCCGCCAGATTGCGCATCAAAGCCCCCGCGCCGAACGTCCACGGCGCGATCGCGTCCGCGTAATTCACGCGGTTGACGAGCGCGCCGAGCGATGGCGTCGCGATCGTCACGAGGTCGCCGACGTCGTGCGTGAAGCCGAGGCCGGGGCCGTGCCGATCCTGCGTTGGCGCGAACATCGTGCCGAGGAACAGCATCAGGCCGTCCGGATATTGATGGTTCGGCCCGATCGCCTGTCCCGCGAGGTCCAGCGGGTCGCGGCTGATTTGCGCGATCGAGCTCGAGCCTGCGAGCGCGAAGCCGTCGGGGCCATCGACGTCGAGCGCGATGTCCGCCTGCCGCACCGTGTCGATCGTGAAGTCGCGATCGAACAGGCGCACGAACGGGCCGATCGCGCACGACGCGTTGTTGTCTTTGGCCTTTCCGAGCAGCAGCGCGCTGCGGCCTTCGAAGTCGCGCAGGTTGACGTCGTTGCCGAGCGTCGCGCCGACCGTCTCGCCGCGCGAATTGATCGCCAGCACGATCTCGGGTTCGGGGTTGTTCCACGTCGACTGGCGGTGAATGCCGATGTCGGCGCCGGTGCCCACCGCGGACATCGGCTGCGACTTGGTGAAGATCTCGGCGTCGGCGCCGATGCCGACCTCGAGATACTGTGACCACAGGCCTTCGGCCTTCAGCACTTCCTTGACGCGCGCGGCCTCGGCCGATCCGGGCCGTACGCTACGCAGATTGTCGCCGATGACACCGGCGACTTTTTTGCGCACGTCTTCGGCGCGCGCCGGATCGCCGCGGGCTTGCTCCTCGATGACGCGCTCGAGCATGCTCGCGACGAACGTGACGCCGGCGGCCTTGATCGCCTGCAGATCGCACGGCGCGAGCAGCCACGGCGTCGCGGTGTCGTGCGATTCCGAGCGAGAATTCGCAAGCGCGACGGCAAGCGACCCGACGCGCGGCAGCGATCGCGCACGGATTTCCGCGACGGCGTCCTTGCGATCGAACAATTCCGACGACGTCGGCGCGATCTGCGACAGATCGAGCAGGTCATCGCCGTCGATGCGCACGAGCACCGGGCCGCTCACGGCGGGAACGAACACACGGCCAACCAGCAGCGCGGCTGCATGATCGGACGGAAGCGTGGCGCCGGGTGTTAGCCGGTCGCGAAGTCGGGCATTCATGAGTGCGATCATACGGCGTATCGACCGCCGCCGCCGATGATCGACTCCGTTCGCATCGCCTCACCCGACCAGGCGCTCTATCCGGACTGCACGCCGCGGGCAAGCGGGATGCTGCGCCTCGACGCGCGCCACGCGATGCACTGGGAGGAGTGCGGCAACGCGGCCGGCGTGCCGCTGCTGTTCGTTCACGGCGGTCCCGGCGGCGGCAGCCTGCCGCACCATCGCCGCTATTACGATCCGGCGTTCTGGCGGATCGTCCTCTACGACCAGCGCGGTGCCGGCCGCTCGACGCCGTCGGCCGAGATCACCGAGAACACGACCGCGCATCTGATCGAAGACATCGAGCGACTGCGCGAGCATCTTCGCATCGAGCGCTGGCTCTTGTTCGGCGGCTCGTGGGGATCGACGCTCGCGCTGCTGTACGCGCAGGCGTACCCCGAACGCGTGCTGGGTCTCGTGCTGCGCGGGATCTTCCTGGCCACACCCTCCGAGATCGACTGGTTCCTGCACGGCATGGCGCGCGTGTTTCCGGAGGCGTGGCGCGAGTTCGCGCAATTCCTGCCGCCGCCAGAGCGAGCCGATCTTCTCGCGAGCTACTACCGCCGGCTCACGCACGCCGATCCCGCGGTCCACGCGCCCGCTGCGAGAGCCTGGGATCGCTACGAGAGCACGTGCTCGACGCTGTTGCCGAAGCCGAGCGGGAACGGCCGGCACGAAGGCGACACCGGCGCACTCGGGATCGCG
>DATEIQ010000186.1:0-18641 GCA_035278845.1 Casimicrobiaceae bacterium
GCGTGCGCGTGCGCATCACCGGGCGCGTGCAGGGCGTGGGCTACCGCGACTGGACGCTGCGGCGCGCGCGCGCCGCCGGTGTCACTGGCTGGGTGCGCAACGTGCGCGACGGATCGGTCGAGGCGCTGTTGCAGGGGCCTCGCGAGGCGTGCGATCGCTTGTCGGACGCCTGCGTCGAAGGTCCGCGCGCCGCGGAAGTGACGCTCGTGGAAGTCGAGCGCGTGCCGGGCGACGATTCGCTGACGACCTTCGAGTTCCGGCAGTAATGGGCGTCAGAGACGTAATCCCGGCCCTTCCTTCGCCAAGGGGCCGGAACGGGCCTGGAATGACATCTCTGACACCGATTACCTTGCGGTTCAGTGCGCGCGCGCTTCCGAGTGGTGTCCGGGCACGAGCGCTCGCAGGCCGCCCGCCAGGAACGCGATCAGCTCCTCGAATTTGGGCACCACGGCAGGCGCCGTGCCTCCCGCCCTGCAGCGAGCGAGCGCGTCGTGCTCGAGCAGCAGGCGGCAGTGACGGAATCCGGCGGCGAGCGAGGCGTCTTCGACGTTCGGCAGCGCATGGCGCAGCGCGGCGAGGCACTCGCGGTGAACGCTGCCGAAATGCCGCATCAGGATCGAATCGGACGGGTCGTGACCGGCGAGACGCGCCACGAGGCAGAGGTAGTTGCGCCACGTCGACGGCGCGGATTGGTCGAGCGTCGAGAACGGCCGCCCATAGGCCCACAATACGTCTTCGACGTGAAAGTCGCCGCGTGCGCGCAGTGCCGCCAGCGCATCGTGCTGAAGCGCAAGGAGCTGCGAGGCGCGGCGCGCGAGCGCCTCCTCGATCAGCTGCTCCTTGCTGCCGAAATGGTAGTTGAGCAGCGCGACGTGCGCTTCCGCGCGCGACGCGATGGTCCGGTGGGTCAGCGGCTTGAAGCCATGATCGGCGATCAGGCCCTCGACGGCGTCGAGAAGTCGTCCGCGCGTGTCGTCGCCGCGGCGCCGCTCGGTACGGGGAGAGGAATCGTTGAGAGACGAGAGTGCATGATCGAGAGGCATGGCGCAGTGTTCCCTGGTGGCGTCCCTGGTAGGAGGGCGCGCCCATCGTAGCTATTGCACCGTTCAACTCCCTAGAGGACGAACGACCAGATTCGTGTAGGAAACCGCCGACAACGCGCCTTCACGAACGCCTAATCGACGCCGAAGATATCCTTCCACGCGGCGTACGAGGCGGCGGCCGACCACGGCAGCGCGAGCAGCAGGCCGAGCCCGCTCGTCAGCAGGCCGAGCAGCAGCAGCGCCAGCGACAGCGCGCCGAAGAGCGCGAGTGAAGCCGGATTGCGCGCGAAGGCTGTCGCGCTTTGTGCAAACGCCTCGCCGAATCCCGCACCGTCGAAGAGTGCCGCGAACGGCACGAACATGAGCGGCAGCGACAGCGCCATTCCCGCCGCATACGTGGCGACGAGCGAGCCGCCGGTGAACGATTGCGCGTTCGCCGCGGGCGCCAGCAGGTCAACGCCTCCTGCCGTCTGCGCTACCACGGCCTCGATGCCGAAGATCAGCAAGCCGGCGACGACGATCGCGCCCAAAGCGGTGGGCGCCGCACCCAGGACGGCAATCAGGTGCCGCATGCGGGGGCGATCGCCTCGATCCGCGGCCAGGCTTGCATAGAGCAGGCTGCATTCGAGCAGCGGCAGCACCAGTTGCGCGACGAGGACGCCCGCGACCGGAACCAGCGCCAGCAGCAGATTCGCCGCGAGCAGGAAGAAGGCGAGCAGCGAAAACGCCACGGGCCCGCGCCGCCAGAGGCGCATCGCCTCGGCATACCATGCGATCGCACGCGCCGCCGGCACGCGCCGTATGTCACGCACCTGTAGACCCTAAGCGACTTCGCCGAGGTACGCGGCGCGGACCTTCGGGTCGTGCAGCAGCGCGGCCGCTTGTCCCGAAAGCGTGATCTCGCCGGATTCCATAACGTACCCGCGGTCGCTGACTTCGAGCGCGAGCTTGGCGTTCTGCTCGATCAGCAGGATGGTGACGCCCTCCTTCGCCACGGCAATGATCGTCTCGAACACTTTCTGCACCATCAGCGGCGCGAGTCCCATCGATGGCTCGTCGAGCAGCAGCAGCCGCGGCCGCGACATCAGCGCGCGGCCCATCGCGAGCATCTGCTGCTCGCCGCCGGACAGCGTACCTGCCGTTTGCCGCCGGCGCTCCTTCAAGCGGGGAAAAAGCCCGAACACGCGCTCGATGTCGGAACGGATCGCATCGCGGTCCCTGCGCGCATACGCGCCCATCGCGAGGTTCTCCTCGATCGTGAGCGCGCCGAACATCCCGCGGCCTTCCGGAACCATCGCGAGGCCGCGCCGCACCAGCTTGAACGACGGAAAGCCCGTGATATCGTCACCGGCGTAGCGGATCCGCCCGGACTTGATCGGCAACATCCCGCAGATGCCCTTCAGCGTCGTCGTCTTGCCGGCGCCGTTCGCGCCGATCAGGCACACGAGCTCGCCGTCGCCGACCGTCACGTCGATGCCCTTGACCGCCTGGATGCCGCCGTACGCGACGGCGAGGCGCTCGAGCGCGAGCAGCGGGGTGTCGCTTTTCATTCGCGTCAACGGCCTTCAGGCGCGCTTCAAGTCGAGCGCCACGTCGGCGCCGAGATACGCGGCGATGACCTTCTCGTCCTTCTGCACGACGGCGGCCGGTCCTTCCGCGATCTTCCTGCCGTAGTCGAGAACGAGCACCCGGTCGCAGAGGCTCATCACGAGCTTCATGTCGTGCTCGATCAGCAGGATCGTCGTGCCGTCGCCGCGGATACGCTCGAGCAGCGCGCGCAGCGCACCGGTCTCGGTGGCGTTCATGCCGGCGGCGGGCTCGTCGAGCGCGAGCAGCCGCGGGTCGGTCGCGAGCGCGCGCGCGATCTCGAGCTTGCGCTGGTCGCCGTAGGCCAGGTGCTTCGCAAGGTCGTTGGCGCGCCGCGCGACGCCGACGTATTCGAGCAGGGCGTAGCCGCGCTTTTCGATCGCGCGCTCCTCCTCGCGCGTGCGCCGGTCGCGGACGATCGCGCCGAAGACGCCGGCGTGCGTGCGCACGTGGCGGCCGATCATGACGTTCTCGAGCGCGGACAGGTTCGCGAACAGCCGGATGTTCTGGAACGTGCGAGCGATGCCCCGCGCGGCCACTTCATGCGGCTTCACCGCCGCGAGCGACTGGCCGTCGAACACGAACTCGCCATCGTCGGCAGGGTAGATGCCGGTCAGCACGTTGAACAGCGTCGTCTTGCCGGCGCCGTTCGGACCGATCAGCCCGTAGATCTCGCCGTCGCGGATGTCGAACGTCACGTCGGAGAGCGCCTGCACGCCGCCGAACCGCTTGCTGACGCCGCGAGCGACGAGCAGCGCGGGCGCGTTGCCGCTCATGCGGCCGCGGCGGCCGGCGCGGCGGCGGTTTCGAGCTCGCGCTTGCGCAGCGCCGACGGCAGGATTCCGGCGGGCCGGAACAGCATCATTCCGACGAGCGTGATGCCAAACAGCAGCATCCGGATCACCTCGGGATCGATGATCGTGCGACCGAACAGCGCCATCTGCACAGGTCCGACCGTGTAGCGCAGCACCTCGGGCACGAACGACAGCAGCAGCGCGCCGAGTATCACGCCGAAAATGTTGCCCATGCCGCCCAGCACGACCATCGCCAGGACGTTGACCGACTCGACGAGCACGAAGCTCTCGGGACTGATGAAGCCCTGGATCGCGGAGAACATGCCGCCGGCGATGCCGCCGAACGAGGCGCCCATCGCGAACGCGAGCAGCTTCATGTTGCGCGTGTTGATGCCCATCGCGCGCGCCGCAACCTCGTCCTCGCGAATCGCCTCCCACGCGCGGCCGATGCGCGAGTCCTGCAGGCGCAGGTTGATCACGATGACGACCAGCAGCACGACGAGCAGCAGGTAGTAGTACTTGATCGGGCCGCTGAACGTCAGTCCGGCCACGGTCTCCGTGCGGGCGAAGTTGAACGTGCCGAACTTGAACGGATCGATGCCCGTGATGCCCATTGCGCCGTTGGTGATGTTGACGGGACGCGACAGGTTGTTGAGGAAAATGCGGATGATCTCGCCGAAGCCGAGCGTGACGATCGCGAGGTAGTCGCCGCGGAGCTTCAGCGTCGGCGTGCCGAGGAGAACACCGAACACGCAGGCGACGAGCGCGCCGATCGGCAGGACCACCCAGAACGGCAGGTGCAGGTCGAAGTGCGCGCTCGCGAGCAGCGCGTACACATAGGCGCCCACGGCGTAAAACGCGATGTAGCCCAGATCGAGCAGGCCGGCGAAGCCGACGACGATGTTGAGACCGAGCGACAGCAGGATGTAGAGGATCGCGAGGTTCGTGATGCGCACCCAGGCGGTGCCGAAGTTGGACGCGAGCGCGAACGGCAGGCACGCGAGCGCGATCGCAACGAGGATGACGCCCGCCTTCGCGAGCGCAGGATGCTTGAGGTCGAGCAGTGCGTGCGGCATCGCGGATTCTTTCAGGCGCGGTCGGATACCCGCTCGCCGAGCAGGCCGGACGGGCGGAACACGAGGACGGCGATCAACACGAAAAACGCGAATACGTCCTGGTAGTTGCTGCCGAACAGCGAGAGGTTGGGGTCGCTCGCGCAGCGCTCGGCGATCGTCGTCGACCAGCGCGCGAGCGGACACAGGTTCGTCACGTCGCCGATGTAGCCTGCGCCGAGCGCCTCGATCACGCCGAGCAGCAGGCCGCCGAGCATCGCGCCGCCGATGTTGCCGATGCCGCCGAGGACGGCGGCCGAGAACGCCTTGAGGCCGAGCAGGAATCCCATCTGGTATTGCGCGATGCCGTAGTACGTCCCGACCATCGCCCCCGCGACGGCGGCGAGCCCGGCGCCGATCGCGAACGTGACGGCGATGACGAAGTTGATGTCGATGCCCATCAGGCCGGCAATCTGCTGGCTCTGCGCGGTCGCCCGCATCGCGATGCCGAGCTTCGTGCGGTAGATGAGCAGCAGCAGGCCGGCCATCATCGCGACCGAGATGCCGATGATCGCGATCTGCACGTTGGTGATGCGCGCGCCGTCGGGATTGGCGGTGACGTGATACGACACGATGTCGACGATCTGCGGATACACGAGCGGATTGCGGCTGAAGATCATCAGCGCGACGTGCTGCAGGACGATCGACAGCCCGATCGCCGTGATGAGCGGCGCGAGGCGAGGTGCGCGGCGCAGCGGCCGGTAGGCGACGCGCTCCAGCGCGTAGCCCACCGCCATGCACACCGGGATCGCCGCCAGCGCGCCGATGACGACGACGGCAAGCGGCGGCACGGCGAGGTTCGCGCCGAGCAGCGCGTTGATCACCGTGAGCGACACCATCGCGCCGATCATCACCACTTCGCCATGGGCGAAATTGATGAGCTGGATGATGCCGTACACCATCGTGTAGCCGAGCGCCACGATCGCGTACACGCTGCCGAGCGTCAGGCCGTTGACGAGCTGCTGGATGAAGATGTCCAAGGTCCGGCGCCGGAGGAGCGTTGCCGCTCGGTTTTTCAGGCAGTGCGGATTGTGCGGGCAGCCGGCGCGTTCGGGCAACCTCCGCCGAACATGGCACCGCTTTAATCCTCGCGACCGATGCGAAAAGGCGCGGGAATTTCGCGACCGATGCGAAAACGGCGCCCGCGGGCGCCGTTTTCAGCGGATGCCGAACCGCCCTACTTCTTCGGCGCCATCGCAGGCGCCATCGCCGGGGCTGCCGGCGCTGCCGCGGCCTTTGGCGCTTCGCCGCCGATCTTCGTCGACTTGCCGCCCTTCACGATCGCCACGGGCTCGACCTTGCCGCCCTTCATCTGGAAGATCGTGATCTCCGCGTCCTTGCGGTCGCCCTTGTCGTCGAACTCGATGTGACCCGTTGCGCCGTCGTAGCTGATCTTGTGCAGCTCGGGCAGGTACTTGGCGGGATCCGGCGAGTCGGCCTTCTGCATCGCGGCGATCAGCAGGTTGGCGCTGTCGTAGTAATACGGCGCGTATTGCTTGATCTCGCCGTACTTGGCGTTGAACGCGTCGACGAACGCCTTGCTGGACATCTGCGTCGGGATGCCGGCTTGCGAGCAGATCATGCCGTCGGCCGCCTTGTCGCCGGCCAGCTTGTTCATTTCGGCCGTGCACGCGCCGTCGCCGTACGCGAACGTGGCCTTGATGCCAAGCTCGCGCGCCTGCTTCAGCATCGGGCCGCCGGTGGCGTCCATGCCGCCGTAGAACACGGCGTCGGGGTTCTTGCCCTTGATCTTCGTGAGGATCGCCTTGAAGTCCGTGGCCTTGTCGTTCGTCTTCTCGCGCGCGACGACCTGCACGCCGGCCGCCTTCAGCGACTTCTCGACCTCGTTGGCGAGGCCTTCGCCGTACGCGGTGGCATCGTCGGCAATCGCGACCTTCTTGAGCTTCAGCTCGTTGACGATGTAGGCGGCGACCGCGGGACCCTGCTGGTCGTCGCGCGCCACCGTGCGGAAGATCGACTTGAAGCCCTGCTCGGTGAGCTTCGGATTGGTGGCCGAGCCGGAAATCATCGGCAGCCCGGCCTGGTTGTAGACGGCCGACGCGGGAATCGTCACGCCGGAATTCAGGTGGCCGACGACGCCGGCGACCTTCGCGTCGACGAACTTCTGCGCGATCGTCGGGCCGAGCTTCGGATCGGCTTGGTCATCCTCGCTCATCATCACCCAGTTGACCGTCTTGCCTCCGAGCTTGATCTTCTTCGCGTTCGCCTCGTCGACGGCGAGGTGAACGCCGTTTTCGTCGTCCTTGCCGAGGTGCGCGATGCCGCCCGTGAGCGGGCCGGCATGGCCGATCGTCACCGTGATCGTTTCGGCGGCGGCGGGCGCGGGCGCAGTCGCCGCGGCGGGCGCGGCGGCCGGTGCGGACGCTTTCGGGGCTTCCTGCTTGGGTTCTTCCTTGCTGCAGCCGTAGACGCCGGCAAGCGCTGCGGCGACGAGCGTCAGGCCGATCGTGCGGCCAATGGTGGGCGCATGCATCGTTCGTTTCTCCGGGAGTGGGAGGTCAGAAAAAAGAATAACGTAGAATTATGAATCCCCGCGAAATGCAGTGTCAATTGATCGGCGCGGCCGCTCGCGTCCGCAACGCGGCGGCCGGGCAGCGGCGCATCCTGTCCGGCGCAGGCGCATTCCGTCGCACGCCGCTTGCGGGTCCTTGGGGAGTACGCTTATCGTCCGCCGGCATCGGCTGAATCCGGCGCCGGCCGCGGCCGCATCCAACCGGGGTGCGGGCCGCAGGGGCAGCCTCGCCGATCGCGCGGGCGCGCGGTTTCGTTGGTGAACGCGTTCCACGAGAACGCGAGGGGAACTCGATGAATCTACGCATGACGCGCCGGCGTGTAGTAGCCGGGCTGGTTGTGCTTACGCTGGTCGGCGGCCTCGCGGGCGCCGTCGCGCTCCGGGCGGCGAAGCGCGCCGCGGCGAACGGCCAGGACGCCGCGAAGGCGGTCGTTGCACTGCAGTTCACGCCTGCCGACCTGACCTACGTCGAAAACAACGTGCTCGCGCGCTGGTTGCCGGTGTCCGGCACGCTGCAGCCCGTGCGGCAGGCCGTGGTGAAGGCCAAGGTCGCGGGGGACGTCACCGGCCTGACGGTCCGCGAAGGCGAGGCGGTGCGCGCCGGGCAGAAGATCGCGCACGTCGAATCGGCCGACCTGCAGTCGAAGCTCGTCGACCGTATGGGCGCGGTGGAGAGCGCGCGCGCCCAGGTGGCGCTCGCCGAGAAGACGCGCACGATGAACGTGCGGCTTCTCAACGACAAGTTCATTTCGCAGAACGCGTTCGACAGCACCGAGTCGTCTTACAACGTCGCGCGCGGCACGCTGAAATCCGCCGAGGCGCAGCTGCAGCTCGCGCAGAACGCGCTGCGCGACGCGGACGTGATCGCGCCGCTGGCGGGTATCGTCGCCAAGCGCCACGTGCAGCCTGGCGAGAAGGTCGCGATCGAGGCGGCGATCGTCACGATCGTCGATCTGAAGGACCTGGAAGTGCAGGCGCTGGTGCCGGCGCTCGACGTGCCCGAGTTGAAGCTCGGGATGCCGGTCGACTTGGCCGTCGACGGCTTCGGGGAGCGTCGCTTCCAGGGTCGCGTCGAGCGCATCAATCCGTCGACCGAGCCCGGGACGCGCGCGATCCTCGTCTACGTGAGCCTTCCCAATCCCGACGCGGCGCTCAAGAGCGGGATGTTCGCGACCGGCCGCATCGCACTCGCCGCGAGCGCGCCGGCGCCGACGCTGCCGCTCGCCGCCGTGCGCAGCGAAGCGGGCCAGTCGTACGTCTGGCTGATCGACGGCGGCAAGCTCGTGCGCCGCATCGTCATCACCGGCCGCCGCGACGAGACAAACGGCCGCGTCGAAATCAAGACCTCGCTGCCGGCACAAACGCCTGTGCTGGCGGCGCGCTTCGACAACCTGAAGGACGGCGCACCGGCGCTCGTTCGCGCGCCGACGTCGTCGCAGAACGCGACGCGCACGAAGGCCAACGGCGCCGGCTGACTTCGGGGTCAGAGCAATAAGTCGTGCGGCGAAGCATGTCGACGTTGGCGGCGGGTGACCGCGCGACTTATTGCTCTGACCCAGTAGTGTCCGGTTAACTTTCAAATAAATTCAATTGGTTGATGTTGGAGGGACCCATCGGCGTCATCGGTGCGAGCGTAAGTAGCTGATTCAGCGGCGTTGTCTCAAACAGCGTCAAGCTCAGAAGCTGCAGCGTTTCGTACAGGGATGCTTGCAGACGCAAGCGCTTGCGAATGATTGCGACCAATACGTAGACACTGACTGCAATCCATACCTGCGTCTTAACCGCGTTCTCGGAAGTGCCGAAGAACGATTTGATTCGCAGGTGCTGTTTGATCCACTTGAAGAATAGTTCGACCTGCCAGCGACACCGATACAGTTCGGCGATGGTGGCGGGCGGCAACATGAAATTGTTCGTGAGAAATACCAGCGTTTTGCCGTCACTGGTGCGGAAGCGAATGCGCCGCAGTGCTTCCGGGTAGCCGCGTCGCGAATCAGGCACGATGAGGGTGATGGCCTGATCGCAGAGTACGCCGCTGCTGCGCTCGACTGGACGCGAATCGCGCCGCTTGAATTGAAGATTGGACTTGGCCCGCGTGACGAAGAAAGCGCCGGCCAAATGGAAACGGTGAAAGCGCGCGAAATCGATATAGCCGCGATCGAGTACGTAAAAGGCGCCCGGTTCGGGCAGCAACTGGTCCAGCACCTTGGCGTCGTGGCACCGGCCGTCGGAGATGTGAATGAAGCTCGGGATATTGCCGCGCAGATCGATCAACGTGTGCAGCTTGATGGCCGCGTTGTGGGTCTGAAACGGTGCCCAGGGAAAGAGGGTCAGGCATAGCTCGATGGTGGTCGAATCCAGCGCATATACCGTTTCCCGCAGGTCGACGCCAAACGGCTCCTGGCTATAGAGACGCCGCGCAATGTTAATGAGATGTTGCGCGAATTCGGCATAAATGCGCCAGTTGCGCGTCTCGTTCGCATCGGCCAACGTGCTGCGTGCGACCGTGCCGCGGATCCCTGCATGGTAAAGCTTGGCTGCTTGGGCGCGCAGGCAGGTTTCAATGTCGCGTAGGCTTTCCCGATAGGCAAGCTGGGCAAAAGCCATGCATCGGAATTGACTTGCGCAACTGAATTGGCGCACCCGGTGATCGCCGCCGTAGCGTTCGACGATGCGACTGAAAGTCTTCCACGGCAGGTGATCCATCAATTGCGTGAATACCAATTTGCCGACGCGCATGCGCTTTGCTCCCCGGTCCAGGAAACGGGAGAATTGCGCATTTCGCGGTTCAAATCGGCGACACGGCAAAATCGATTGATTCAGTCAACCGATCAGTAACTTACGAACCTCAGCCGAGCAGTTAACCGGACACTACTGGCTCTGACCCCGAAGTCTGACCCCGAAGTCGGGAGAACGTCACATGTGGATCACCCGCACGTCGATCAACAACCCCGTCTTCGCGACCATGGTGATGGTCGCGATCACGGTGCTCGGCGTCTTCTCGTACATGCGGCTCAAGGTCGAGCAGATGCCCGACGTGAGTCTGCCCTTCGTGTACATCCAGACTGCCTATCCCGGCGCGGCGCCGGAGGCCGTCGAGGCCGACGTCACGAAGCCGGTCGAGTACGCGGTCAACCAGGTCTCCGGCATCAAGCGGATCATCTCGAACTCGCGGGAAGGACGCAGCGACGTATTCGCGGAATTCCGCCTGTCGACGAACGTCCAGCAGGCCGTGCAGGACGTGCGCGACCGCATCGCGACGATCCGCTCGACGTTCCCGCGCGACGTCAAGGATCCGCAGGTCTTCCGCGTCGAGAACGAGAACAGCGAGCCGGTCGTGACGCTCGGCGTTATGTCGCATACGACCGGCTTGCGCGAGCTCACGTCGCTCACCGACCAGACGATCGTAAAGGCACTGGAGAACCTTCCCGGCGTCGCGCGCATCGACGTCCGCGGCCGCGCGACGCGCCAGATCCTCATCCAGATCAAGCCGAATGCGCTGATGGCGCTGGGCTTAGGCGTCGACCAGGTCATCAACGCGATCCGCGATTCCAACCAGGACGTGCCGGCGGGGCGCATTACGAAAGGCGCGAGCGACGCCGTCGTGCGCATCGACGGCAAGATCAAGGATCCGGCGCAGTTCGGCCGCATCATCGTCGCGCAGCAGGGCGGCGGGCCGGTGTACCTGTCGCAGGTCGCCGACGTGATCGACGGCGAGAAGGAGCAGGACTCGATCTCGCGCATCAACGGCCGGCCGGCGATCCTGCTGGACATGCAGAAGGCGCAGGACGCCAACATCGTCGAGACGGGGCGCAACATCGTCGGCGCGGTCAAGGAATTGAAGGCGCGGCTGCCGGCCGATGTCGAGCTGCCGGTCGCGTATTCGCGCAGCGACCAGGTGGAGAGCTCGGTCAACCGCGTCAAGAGCACGATCGTCGAGGGCGGCATCCTGACCGTCCTGATCGTGTTTTTCTTCCTGCACAGCTGGCGCAGCACGATCATCACCGGCCTCACGCTGCCGCTCGCCGTCGTCGCGACGTTCATCGCGCTGCACGCGTTCGGGTTCACGCTGAATTTCCTGACGCTGATGGCGCTGTCACTGACGATCGGGCTTCTGATCGACGACGCCATCGTCGTGCGCGAGAACATCGTGCGCCACGTCGCGATGGGCAAGGATCACGTGCGCGCGGCGCGCGAGGGTACCGAGGAGATCGGGCTCGCCGTGATGGCGACGACGTTCGCGATCGTCGCGGTGTTCGTGCCGATCGCGTTCATGAGCGGCGTGATCGGGCGCTTCTTCTTCCAGTTCGGCATCGCCGTGGCGGTGGCCGTGCTCGTGTCGCTGTTCATCAGCTTCACGCTCGACCCGATGCTCTCGTCGCTGTGGCCGGACCCGCCGGCGACCCGGTTCAGCAAGGCGCCGTGGCTCGGCCGCATCATGGATCGCGTCGAGCACTTCATCGACTGGGTACATCGCGTCTACGACGACATCCTCGCGTGGTCGCTGTCGCATCGCAAGTCGGTGCTCGCGATCGCGCTCGTCACGTTCCTCGGCAGCTTCGCGATCGTGCCGCTCGTCGGCACCGAGTTCATTCCCGAGGCGGACGAGGGCCTGCTCTCGTTGCGGCTCAACACGCCGGTGGGTTCGAGCCTCGAATACACGAACGGCAAGGTGGCCGAGGCCGAGGAGGCGCTGAAGCGCTTTCCCGAGATCGCCCTCGCGATGACGACGATCGGAACGGAGGACGGCCGCAATTACGCGCGCATCAACCTGAAACTCGTCCCGGCGGCCGAGCGCAAGCGCACGCAGAAGGAGCTGGAGCGCGCGATCCGTGCAGCGCTGAAGCCCATTCCCGGTATCCAGCTTTCGGTTGGCTTCAATTACCCGATCTGGTTCAACCTGCTCGGTCCCGATCCCGAGACGCTGACCAAGCTGTCCGCCGAGTTCGAGTCGAAGGTCGCGAAGATTCCGGGCATCGCCGATCTCGAGACGTCGGAGAAGGCGGCCAATCCCGCGCTGTCGATCAGGCTCAACAACGACGCCGCCGCCGACCTCGGCATCACGGTGCAGCAGGTGGGCGCGACGATCCGGCCGCTGGTCGCCGGCGACACGATCAGCTACTGGCTCGGGCCTGACGGCCAGAACTACGAGGTGAACGTGCAGGTTTCGCCCGATCGGAGGCAGCTCGCTTCCGATCTCGGCAACCTGTATCTGACCACGAACAAGCGCGGCCCCGACGGACAGATGCGAATGGTGCCGCTGCGGCAGGTCGCCGATCTCGTGGAGTCGACGAGCCCGCAGATCATCAAGCGGCAGGACCTGCAGCGGCGCGTCGGCATCTATGCGAACGTCGAGGGCCGTCCGGCCGGCGACGTCGGCAGCGACGTGCAGAAGGCGGCCGACCAGATGACGCTGCCGCCGGGCTACCGGCTCGCCGCCGCGGGCCAGCAGCAGGACATGCAGGAATCGTTTCAGGCGGCGGTCGCGGCCCTCGGCCTCGCAGTCATCTTCATCTATCTGATCCTCGCGTCGCAGTTCGCGAGCTTCACGCAGCCGGTCGCGATCATGGCGTCTCTCCCGTTCTCGCTGATCGGTGTGTTCCTCGCGCTGCTCGTCACCGGCACGACGCTCAACATCTTCTCGATCATCGGCTTCATCATGCTGATGGGTCTCGTCACGAAGAACGCGATCCTGCTCGTCGACTTCGCGAACCGGTCGCGTCGCGCCGGAGCCCCGCTGGCCGAGGCGTTGCGCACGGCGGGCCAGGTGCGCCTGCGGCCGATCCTGATGACGACCGCCGCGATGATCGGCGGCATGCTGCCGCTCGCGCTCGGCCTCGGCGATGGCGGCGAGCAGCAGGCGCCGATGGGCCGCGCGATCATCGGCGGCGTCATCACGTCGACGCTGCTCACGCTGGTCGTCGTCCCGGTTATCTACACGTATCTCGACGGCTGGTCGGAGCGGCGCAAGGCGCGTCGTGAACGGCACAATGCGCCCGCCGCACCGGCACCGCTGCCGCAGGCGGGCGACGACTGAACTTCTCCACGGCTATCATGCCGCCGTGGAGCAACTCCGATGACGCTGCGGCCGGTTGCGTGCGCGCTGTCGTTTTCGCTCGCGCTCGCCGCCTGCACCTACGAGCCGCCGGCCGGATATCCCGGATACGCCGAGGGCGAATACGTGCGCGTCGCATCGCCGCTCGCGGGGACGCTGCTGACGCTCGCCGTCGCGCGCGGCGCGCAGGTCGCGAAGGATGCGCCGCTGTTCACGCTCGAAAGCGAGCAGGAGCGCGCGGCGCGCGCGGAAGCCGAAGCCCGCGTGCGCCAGGCGCAATCGACGCTCGCGAATCTCGAAAAGGCGCGTCGACCGCCGGAAATCGCGGCGGTGCGCGCGCAACTCGCGCAGGCGCAGGCATCGCTGCGGCAAAGCGAGGCCGACCTCATACGCGTGCAGAAGCTCGTCGCCGACCGCTTCCTCGCGCCGCAGCGGCAGGACGAGGCGATCGCCACGCGCGACCGCGATCGCGCGCGGGTGACCGAATTGAGCCGGCAGGTGGAGATCGCGAACCTGCCTGCGCGCAGCGACGAGATCGCGGCGGCGAACGCGGAAGTGAAGGCCGCCGGCGACGCGCTCGCGCAAGCCGAATGGCGCGTGCAGCAGAAGTCGCAGACCGCACCCTCGGCCGGCCTCGTTGCCGACACGCTCTATCGCCCCGGCGAGTGGGTTGCGGCCGGCGCACCCGTCGTGTCGATCCTGCCGCCCGCCAACGTGAAGGTTCGCTTCTACGTGCCCGAGCCGCTCGTCGGAACGTTGCGAATCGGCGATGCGGTCACCGTGCGCTGCGACGGCTGCGGCGCCGACATCGCCGCGAAGATCCGCTTCGTCGCGCCGCAGGCAGAGTTCACGCCGCCCGTCATCTACAGCCGCGAGAACCGCGCGAACCTCGTGTTTTTGGTCGAGGCATGGCCGGACGTGCCGAATCCGGCGCTGCATCCGGGATTGCCGGTCGAGGTCGCGCTGCCGGGCGGCGCGCGCTGACGTTGGCAACGTCCGGCCGCGACATCGCGATCGACGTGCGCGGCCTGACGAAGCGCTACAACGGGCGTGCGGTCGTCGACGGTTTTTCGATCACCGTGCCGCGCGGCGTCATCTTCGGCTTTCTCGGGCCGAACGGCAGCGGCAAGACGACGACGATCCGGATGCTGTGCGGGCTTTTGACGCCGGATGCCGGCGAAGGCACGTGCCTGGGCTACGACCTGCGACGCGAAGCGGCGTCGATCAAGCGCGAGGTCGGCTACATGACGCAGCGCTTCAGCCTCTACGAGGACCTGTCGATCGAGGAGAACCTCGACTTCGTCGCGCGCATGTACACGGTGCCGGATCGCCGCCCGACCGTCGAGCGAACGCTCGACCGCCTCGGGCTGGCAGAACGCCGCCGGCAGCTCGCGGCTACGCTTTCCGGCGGGTGGAAGCAGCGCCTCGCGCTTGCCGCGTGCCTGCTGCATGCGCCACGCCTCCTGCTGCTCGACGAGCCCACGGCGGGCGTGGACCCGAAGGCGCGCCGGGACTTCTGGGAGCACATCCACGAGCTCGCGGCCGAGGGCATGACCGTGCTCGTCAGTACCCACTACATGGACGAGGCCGAGCGCTGCCATCGCCTCGCGTACATCAACGCCGGCAAGCTGCTCGTCGAAGGAACGCCCGACGAAGTGATCGCGCACTCGGGCCTGTCGACGTTCTCGGTCGCCCTGCGCGCCGCTGGCGACGAGCGCGATCTTGCGCTGCTCGGACGCGAGCTCGCGGGCGCCCACGGCGTCGACACGGTGATCCCGTTCGGCACGACGCTTCGCGTGTCGGGACGCGATCGCGCGTCGCTCGAGGCGGCCGTCGCGCCGGTTCGCGACCGCGGCGAGTTCACCGTCGCGCCGACGGCGACGTCGCTCGAGGACGTGTTCGTCAACCTGATGCAGGGGGCGTCGAATGGTCGGCAGTGACAAAGGCAGAAGCGCGAAGCGGAGCCTGAGCCCGCGCCGGTTCTCGTTTGCGCGCGCCTACGCGATCGGCCTCAAGGAATTCGTGCAGATGCGGCGCGACCGGCTGACGTTCGCGATGATCGTCGGAATTCCGATCGCGCAGGTGCTGCTGTTCGGCTACGTCATCAACACCGACCCCAAGTCGTTGCCGACCGCCATCGTCGACTACGATCGCAGCGAGTTCACGCGCAGCATCGTGAGCGCGCTCGCGAACACCGGCTATTACGACGTGGTGCCCGGCGTTCGGAGCAGCGCCGAGGCTGACGCGATGCTCGCGCGCGGGGAGATCCAGTTCGCCGTCGTGTTCCCGCCCGACTTTTCGCGCCGGCTGCAGCGCGGCGAGCGGCCGGCCGCGCTGTTCGCCGCTGACGCGACCGATCCCGCCGCCACCGGCAACGCGCTCGCGGCGCTGTCCAAGGTCAGCGACATCGCGCTCGGCCGCGAGCTCGAGGGGCCGCTTGCGCGGCTTTCGCCGGTACCTCCACCGTTCACGCTGAACATCCAGCGCCGCTACAACCCGGAAGGCGCGACCGAATACAACATCGTCCCGGGGCTCCTGGCCGTCATCCTGCAGCTCACGATGGTGATGATGACGGCGTTCGCGATCACCCGCGAGCGCGAGCGCGGCACGTTCGAGGGACTGCTCGCGACGCCGGTGCGGCCGCTCGAAGTCATGGCCGGGAAAATCTCGCCGTACATCGTCGTCGGGCTGATCCAGGCGGCGATCATCCTGCTCGCGGCGCGCTACCTGTTCGGCGTGCCGATGATCGGCAGCCTCGTTTTGCTCGGCGCGGCGATGATGATCTACATCGCGGCGCTGCTCGGGCTGGGGTACGCGATCTCGACGCTCGCGGCGAACCAGCTGCAGGCGATGCAGATGACGTTCTTCTTCTTCCTGCCGACGATGCTGCTGTCCGGGTTCATGTTCCCGTTTCGCGGCATGCCGGTGTGGGCGCAGTGGCTGGGCGAGATCTTCCCCGCGACGCATTTCCTGCGGATCGTGCGCGGCGTGCTGCTCAAGGGCAATGCCGCGCCGGACATCGCCCCCCACCTGTGGCCGATCGCGCTCTTCATGCTCGCCGTCGGCCTGTTGTCGATGTGGCGCTACCGGCAGACGCTCGATTGAATCCGCGCGCCATGCCCACGGCGTCCAACGGAGGCGCGCAGCTTGCGATTGCTATAATCGCCGGCTTTGCATTCACCGCATGATCGACCGCCAACAGCAGAATCCGCGCATGCGATACCCATGAGTCCGATCGACTACGAGCAGGCGCGATTCAACATGATCGAGCAGCAGATCAGGACCTGGGAGGTGCTCGATCAGCGCGTGCTCGATCTGCTGTCCCGGGTCAGGCGCGAAGACTTCGTACCGGCCGCATTGCGCTCGCTCGCCTTTGCCGATCTGGAGCTGCCGCTTACGAACGGCGACCGGATGTGGACGCCGAAGATGGAAGCGCGTGTCGTGCAGGAGCTCGCGCTGCTGCCGGAAGACAGCGTGCTCGAGATCGGCACCGGCAGCGGCTACCTGACGGCGCTGCTCGCGAGTCGCGCGCGCGACGTGACGAGCGTCGAGATCGACGCGCCGACCGCGGCCGAGGCGCGCGCAAAGCTCCTGCGGCACGGGTTCGCCAATATCCGCCTGCACGAAGGCGACGGCGCGCGCGGCTTCGGCGACGGCACGTACGACGCGATCGTGCTGACCGGCTCGACGCCGCTGTTGCCGCCGCGGTTCATCGAGCAGCTCGCGCCGGGGGGGCGCTTGTTCGCAGTCGTCGGCGAGCTGCCGATCATGACGGCGCGTCTGACGCGGCTCGAGGCTCCGGGCGCGAGCGTTGCCACCGACCTGTTCGAAACCGTCGTCGCACCGCTGCGCAACGCGCTCGCGCCGGCGCGTTTTGCGTTCTGACCGCGCCGCGCGCCCTTCGTACCCATCGCCATCCAATGACCCGCTCGCCGATCGTTTTCGCCACCGCGCTCGCGCTGGGGCTTTCGTGTTCACCGTGCGCCGCCGTCGAGGACCTGATGGAGATCTATCGCGAGGCGCAGCGGAACGACCCCGCGCTTGCCGCGGCCCGCGCGAACTGGGAGGCTACGCAGGAGCGCGTTCCCCAGGCTCGTGCCGGGCTCCTGCCGAACGTGAGCCTGTCCGCGAGCGCGAACGGCAACTACTTCGGTACGAACATTGACTCCAATCCACGCGTGAACGTCGACCGCGGCTTCGCGGCCGGCGGCCTCACGGTGTCGGCGTCGCAGCCGCTGTATCGCTACGCGAACCAGGTCGCCTACAGCCAGGCGGTGCAGCAGGTGGAGCAGGCCGACTACACGCTCGCGCTTGCGCGCCAGGACCTGATCCTGCGCGTCGCGATCGCGTATTTCGACGTACTGCTGGCGGAGTTCAACGTCGACGTGACCGACAGCCAGAAGGCGGCGGTGTCCGAGCAACTCGCGCAGGCGAAGCGCAACTTCGAAGTCGGCGTCGCGACGATCACCGACACCAACGAGGCGCAGGCGAAGTACGACTCGATCGTCGCGCAGGAGATCGCAACGCGCAACGATCTCGAGAACAAGCGCACGGCGTTGCGTGCCATCATCGGCCGCTTTCCAGGTGAGCTGAAGCGTCTGGGCGGCGGTTTCGAGCCGATGCCGCCGACGCCGAACGCGCTCGACACCTGGGTCGACCGCGCGCTGACCGAGAACCTGAGCGTGAAGATCGCGCGCTACAACGCCGACATCGCGACGCTCGAGATCGAGCGGCAGCGTGCCGGCCACCTGCCTACGCTCGATCTCGTCGCAAGCGCCAACGCGCTCGCGGGCTCAGGATCGGCCAACACCGACCGCTTCAACGACACGCGCGGGGCGCAGATCGGCGTCGCGCTGAACGTGCCGCTCTACCAGGGCGGATTCGTCGACTCGAAGGTGCGCGAGGCGCTCGCACTGCAGGAGAACGCGCGGCAGAACCTCGAGGTTGCGCGGCGCAATGCGCTTTTCACCGCGCAGACGGGATTCACCGGCGTCAACAGCGCCGTCGCGTCGGTCAAGGCGCTCGAGCAGGCGCTCGTGTCGGCGCAGACCGCATACGAATCGAACCGGACCGGGCAGGAAGTGGGCGTGCGCACGAACCTCGACGTGCTGAACACGCAGCAGAACGTGTTCCAGACGCGTCGCGATCTCGCGCAGGCCTACTTCAACTACCTGCTCGGCATACTCCGCCTCAAGTCGGCCGTTGGTTCGCTCGACGAGCGCGATCTCGAGGACATCAACCGCCGCTTGCGGGGTTGAGCCCACGAGACATTTGGCATTTCGAGTCTTTTTCGGCGATAGCGCATAGGACGCAGGCCATGCGTGTCCGGCGCTTGAAGTTGTCTCCTCTGCACAGGACGCAGGCCATGCGTGTCCGGTGCTCCACGTCGTAAACGGCGTCCTACGGGTCCCGGCGCTCCCTTCGCGCGCGCTTACAGCGTCTCCGAAGTCTTTTTGTGAAATCGTGCTGCCGCCGCGCTCGTCCGCGCCACCCGTGACGGACGCCACTCCGAGTCGCACC
>DATEIQ010000187.1:0-10711 GCA_035278845.1 Casimicrobiaceae bacterium
CGTTCTTTCTGCTGACGGCGAATTTGATGAACGTCGGCGGCATCACCGACCGCCTCATTCATCTGTCGCGAACGATGGTCGGGAGCTTTCCGGGCTCGCTCGCGCAAATCAACGTGCTGCTGTCGGTGTTCTTCGCCGGCATCTCCGGCTCGTCCACCGCGGATGCCGCGAGCCAGGGCAAGATCTTCATCGAGGCACAGGTCAAGGAAGGCTACGACGTCTCGTTCTCGGTCGCAATCACCGCGGTGTCGGCCGTGCTCGCCGTGATCATTCCGCCGTCGATCCTGATGATCGTCTGGGGCGGCGTGCTGACGGTGTCGATCGGCGCGCTGTATCTGGCCGGCGTGATTCCCGGCCTGCTGCTCGGGCTCGCGCAGATGGCGACCGTGCACGCTTACGCCAAGATCCGCCGCTATCCGACGTATCCGCACGCCACGCTGCGTGAATTCCTGACCGCGGCCGCGGTGTCGGTGCCGGCGCTGTTCACGCCGTTCATCATCGTCGGCGGCATCCTGCTCGGCTGGTTCACCGCGACCGAGTCAGCGGCCGTCGCCGTGCTCTATGCGGCCGTGCTGTCGCTCTTTTTCTACCGCGAGATGAACCGCCACCAGCTCTGGCATGCGCTGCTGGAGACCGGCAAGCTGTCGGCGATCGCGCTGTTCTGCGTCGGCACCGCATCGGTGTTCGGCTTCCTGCTCGCGTATTTCCAGATCCCGAAGGCGCTGCTCGAAAACGTTCAGGCGCGGGGGCTCGGCCTGGTCGGGGTCGGCTTCTTCATCGCGTTCGTGTTCCTCGTCGTCGGCTGCTTCCTCGACGCGATTCCGGCCATCATCATCGTCGGCACGACGCTGCAGCCGCTCGCCGCGTCGGTCAACATGCATCCGGTGTCGTTCGCGATCATCGGCATCGTGGCTCTGGCGTTCGGGCTCGTCACGCCGCCGTACGGGCTGTGCCTGATGATCTCGTGTGCGATCGCGAAAATACCGCTGCGCGCGGCGCTCAAGGACACGGTGATCATGCTGGTGCCGATGCTGCTGGTGCTCGCGATGCTGATCATCTGGCCCGAGATCGCGCTGATCGTCCCGCGCTGGATCCGGCCGGATTTCCTGACCTAGCGTTTCGGTCTATCGTTCGGCGATGCTCACGACACACCCGCTGTCGGAAGGCTTCGGCGTCGAGGCGCGCGGCGTCGACCTCGCGCAACCGATGACCGACGAGGCGTTCGCCGCCATCGAGCGCGCGTTTTTCGCGGGACAGGTGCTCGTGATCCGCGGCCAGAAGCTCGCGCCGTCGCAGTTCGTCGCGTTCGCGCGCCGCTTCGGTCCGCCCGAGCCGCACGTGATCGACCAGTTCCATCACCCGGCCGACCCGAACATCCTGATCCTGTCGAACCGGGTCGAAAACGGCCGGCCGGTCGGCCTCGCCGACGCCGGCACGTACTTCCACACCGACTATTCGTACCTCGATGTGCCCGCGCGCGCGACGACTCTCTACTCGATCGAGGTGCCGGCCGTCGGCGGCAACACGCTGTTCGCCAATCAGTACGCCGCGTATGACGATCTGCCGGCAGCGACGAAGCGCCGGATCGATCCGCTCGTCGCGATTCATCATTACGGCAATCGCGACAACGAGAACGAGACGACGCGCACGGTCGCCTCGGTGCTGAACGACGCGCAGAAGCAGAAGATGCCGCTCGTCACGCACCGGGTCGTTCGCAGTCACCCGACCACCGGGCGCAGAGCGCTCTATGCCGTATCCGGCACCTCGTTCGGCATCGTCGGAATGCCCGACGACGAGGCGTACGCGCTGCTCGATGAGCTCGCCGCGCACGCGACGCAGCCGAAATATCGGCTCTCCGTCTCGTACGGCGTCGGCGACGTCGTCATCTGGGACAACGCATCGTTGCTGCATTCGGCAACGCTCGTGGATCCGTCGCATCCGCGTACGCTGTGGCGGATTACGCTGAAAGAACCTGCCGCCGGGGGACGCGCACGGCAGGTGCTGGCCGCCAGCTTCAGGGCAACGTGATGTGGTGGCGATCGCGGCCGTCGTGCGGCGTCGGCAGATACGGAAACACCGTGTAGATGCCGTTGGCCGTGACATTCGTGCCCGGCGCTCCGGCGTTGAAATTGACGCCGTCGCCGAGCGCGACATCGCCTTCCGGCGTGCCGATCAGCTTGCCGGCGACAACGCGCAGCGCGATGTCGGTCACGTCGTCGTTCGGGCGGCGCCCGTTCGGCCAGCCGGCGTTGTCTCCCGCGAGCACGCCGAGCCGCTTCTGGCTCGCCGGCGGCGTCGGCGCTACGCCGAGGTTCAGCCGGAGAAGCTCCGAGCAGTTGTTCCTGCCGCACGTCCCGGTCTGCGGCTGCGACGGATACTTGAGCAACGCGTTCACGAGATCGGCACGGTTCGTCGCCGGAATGTTCGTTCCGAAGCGAAGGTTGATCGCGGTGGCGAGCCGCGAGTTGCGATAGAAGTCGACGAACTGTCCCTCGTCGTTCGGATCGGTCGCGTTCCACCGGTCCTTGCGATCGAGGCCGATGATCACCTCGTTGACGAGCGGATTGCCCATGCGCGAGACCTGCACCCAGCCGCCGGCCTGCACGCCCTCGCCCTGCGGGCCGTTACCGAGCGTGCGAACCTTGCGCCGCGCCGTCGACGCATACGCGCCGATCACGGCGTTCGGATCACCGGTGATCGTGGCGATCGGCACCTCGATGGCGATCGAACTGACGTTGAAGCCCGAAATGGTGTCGACGCCGAAAGGATTGACGCCGTCGTTCGCATCTTCTGCCGGCGACAGCACCGGCGGCGTGCGGCGCAGGTTCAGCGAGTCGAACGTGCCGCCAAGGTCGATGTAGAACGATTCGTCACGCTGCCCGGCAAACGCCTTGCCGCCGTTCGCGAGCGCGTAGATGCCCTGCGCCGCGAGCGCTTCGTAGTCCGGCATCGTGAATGGACCGACGCGCGAAGGCACGGCGTACATCGGCCGTATGCCGAGATCGATGCGCGTGCGGCCACGCACCTGCGTCACCGTGTAGCTCTGGCGCAGGATCAGACCCTCGGAGCCGGCCCCGTCGAGCGCCGTGATCGGCGGCACGGCAGGCGGCGCGGCGACATCCGCGAGCGGAAGCCCAAGCGGCGCCACCGGCCCGCGGTTGTCGGTGCGAAACCGGATCTCGTAGACGAGATCTTCGCGGCCGTCCGCGTCGGTGTCGACGTTGATGCTGTAGAGCACGTCGTCGCCGAAATTGAAGTAGTTCGGCCCGCCGCTCGGCTCCTGCACCGGAATGGCGTTCAGGATGAAAACGACGTTCGCAGGATTGGTCCAGCTGCGGAACATGTAGAAGTCGGTGTTGTCGGCGGCGGGATCGTTGGCGATCTGCGGCGCCTCGCGATGGCTTGCTGCCAACGCCGCGCTACCGCCTGCCAGCGCCGCGCAGGCCAGCGCGATGCCGCATGCGATCCGGGTGATCGGTCGTTGCTTCATGATCTCTCCTTGAAAACGATGATTAGCGTGAGGCAAGCGCACTGAAAACGCTGGCGTCGAATGCGCGCTCGACGAGCCATACCGACGCGATCGCCGCGGTGACGAGCGAGCCGCCACCGAACACGAGTCGCCGATAGGCCCACGTCGACCGCGACAGGAACGCGAGCGGAAGAAACCCCAGCACGATCGCGAGCTGCCCGGTTTCCACACCGAGGTTGAAGCCCGCGAGCGACAGCGCGAGCGAGCCCGCCGGAAGCCCGAGGTCCTGCAACGCGCCGGCGAAGCCGAAGCCGTGCAGCAGGCCGAATCCGAAGGCGGCGATCCAGCGGCCGTTCGCGACGATCGGGTAGAGGTTGTTCAGCGCCGCGAGCACGACCGACAGCGCGATCGCGGATTCCACCCATCGCGACGGCAGGTCGACGACGCCGAGTGCTGCGAGTGTCAGCGTGATCGAATGCGCGAGCGTGAACGCCGTGACGACCTTGACGACGTCGAGTGTCGCGGTGCGCAACGAGTCGCCTGCGACCCATCGGCCGCCGCGGCGAACGAGCACGGCGGGCAGCAGCAGCGACAGCAGGAACAGCACGTGGTCGAAGCCGGTCCAGATGTGGAAGACACCCTCGTGCAGGTACGTCGCGAACTGCGCGAGCTCCCCGGCATCGTCGCCGCCGACGATGCGGCGTGGCGCATCGGCGGTGAACACGGCGCTGTGGCTTCGTCCATCCTCGACGAAGTTCAGCAGGCCGCGATGCTGCGGGTCGACACCTTCGAACAGCCGATAGTCGAGCGTCAGCGTCGGCGCGCGCTCCGGGCATGCACCCGCGAGCGCGAGCGCCGCATACGCGCCGTCGGTGTGCATGTCGATCCGAAAATCGTTGGCGGTGAGCGGGCAGCGGGCGCCGCCCGACGACAAGGCAACGCGCGGCAGCGCATATGCGGCGATGGCGGTCGCGCGCACGCGGACTTCGCCCCACGTGATGTCGCCGTCGCCGTTGTCGTCGAGGCCGATCGCGTTGTCGAGGTCGCGCAGCGCGACGTCGAGACGCCCCGCAATCGTTGCGCCGTTGCGCTCGATCGTCAGGTAGGCGTCGCTCGCCTTGTGCGCGAGCGCGTGCGCCGGAAGCAACATGACCGCCAGCAGGACGAGCAGGCGCTTCATCGCGAGCTTGCGCGCGCCGCGTCGAGCAGGATTCGCAGGTCCGCCGGCTCGCGCTGCACCAACCAGTTGGCGCGCGCGAGGGCGAGCGCCGTCTCCGAGTCATCCAGCAGGTCGAGACGGAAGCGCGCTTCCTCGCGCCGGTGCAGGCTGTCGCCGCGTTGGCGAGCGGCGTCGAAGCGCGCGGCGAGATCCGCGCGGTGCGCCTCGTACGACGGGCGCGCGTCGGGCAGCCGCGCCTCGGCAAGCGCGAGCCGCAGCAGCAGGCCGTCGTTGCGCGTGTCGTCGCGAAGCAGCGTCACCACTTCGCGTGCGCGGCCCCGGTCGAGCAGAAAATCAGCGTAGGCAGCCTTCAGATAGGCGTCGCGCGGGTCGAGTGCCAGCGCGGATCTGAAATGCGCTTCGGCGCGGGCGTAATGTCCTCGTCGGGCGGCGATTTCGGCCGCAATCGTCAGCGCCCACTCGCGCACCGCCGCATCGTCGGATGCACGTAGCGGCGCGGTGAGCAGCGCGTCGTACGCGGCGTCCGCGTCGCCGGAAAGACTCGCGGGACCGGCATCGCACGCAGCGATCGCGAGCGGTGAAGCGCGACCCGTCAACGCCGCGCAGTCGCGGCGCGCGTCGGCGTAGCGTCCGACGACGGTCAAAAGGATCGCCCGCGTAAGACGCGCCTGCGAAAACCCCGGGTGGGCGGCGAGCAGCCGGTCGAGGTCGGTGAGCGCGCCCGCGAAGTCGTGCTGGCTTTGCCGGATCGTCGCGCGCAGCAGCAGCACCGGCGCCGGAATGTCGTCGACACCCCACCACGGCGCGAGCGCAGCCTGCGCCTGGCCGAGAAAGCGCGGATCGCCGAGCGTTCGCGCCGCCTCGAGCGCGCGTTGCGCGACCGAGCGCGCAAGCGCCTGGTCTTGCGGATTCGCGGCAAGATCCCGGCGCAGGCGGCGAAGTGCTGCGAGCGCCGGGTCGCCCTTCTCGGGCAGCGATTCCAGGACGACCGCGTCGCTCGCCGGAACGAAAGGCACTGCCATGGCAAGTGCCGGCACGAGTGCCGATGCCAGCGCAACAGCCGCCAGCCATTCCGGGAACGGGATTCCGCGTGCCATGCCGACCATACGTCGGCGCGCGCAAACTGGATGCGCGCCGTGCAACGAGGAGCCGCGTTCTATACTGGCGCCCCCGAACGGATGGTCCACGCCGTTGCGCGCATCGGCACGATCAGCGCTGAAAGGCGCGCTGAAGCGAATTCCTCCGCTGCGCAGGCTCGTGGCCGCGCGCGATTCGCTGCGGGAAGAGCGCGACCGGCTGCTGCGCGAGAACGAAGCGGTGCGCGAACGGTGCGACGCGCTTGCACGCGACGCCGCGGAGCTCGCGTACTGGGCCGGCCCCGAGCCGCGATTCGCGCCGCCCGGACACTTCGCGTCGCCCGTGCCCTCGCTCGACGAAGTGCGCGCACAGGCGCCGCGGCTCTTCCGACCGCCGCCGCGCACGATTGCCGGAATCGATCTCGACGAGGCGGGCCAGCTCGCGCTCCTCGCGCAGCTCGAGCCCTATTACCGCGACCTGCCGTTCGGCCCGGAGCGCCGGCCGGGACTGCGCTATGGGTTCGAGAACCCGGCCTATTCCTATTCGGACGGCATCTTCCTGTATTGCATGCTGCGCCATCTGCGGCCGGCGCGGCTGATCGAAGTGGGATCGGGCCATTCGTCGTGCCTGACGCTCGACGTCAACGAGCTTTGTCTCGAAGGCCGGATGCGATGCACGTTCATCGAGCCGTACCCCGACCGGCTGCTGTCGCTGATCGGGGATCGCGACCGCCAGACGATCGACCTGATCCCGAAGCGATTGCAGGATGTTCCGCTCACGACGTTTGCGGCGCTCGAGGCGAACGACATGCTGTTCATCGACTCGTCGCACGTCGGCAAGGCGGGCAGCGACGTCAACTACCTGCTGTTCGACATCCTGCCTTCGCTTCGCTCCGGCGTGCACGTGCATTTCCACGACGTGCTGCATCCGTTCGAATATCCGCTCGACTGGTTCGAGGCAGGCCGCGCGTTCAACGAGGCGTACCTCGTGCGTGCGTTCCTTTCGTTCAACGAGGCCTTCCGCGTCGTGCTGTTCAACACGTTTCTCGAGCAATTCCACGAACCCTGGTTCACGGAACGGATGCCGCTGTGCCTCCGGAACACGGGCGGCAGCCTGTGGCTCGCCAGGCGCTGACGGCACGGCGGCACGCCTAAAGCAAACCTTAAGGTCGCGCCCGTAGAATCGGGCGTGCACCCCGCATGCCCGGGGCGGGACCTTCGCCATGCGCATTCTCGTCGTCGAAGACGACCCCATGATCGGCAAGACGCTGCAGCAGGCGCTGCAGCAGGACGGCTATGCGGTCGACTGGGTGACCGATGGCCGCGCCGCACAGGAAGCGATCGCGACCGGCGCCGACGCCTACGCGATGGTGCTGCTCGATCTAGGTCTGCCGCGCAAGAGCGGCATCGAGCTCTTGCGCGAGCTGCGGCGCGAAGGCAATCGCGTACGCGTCCTCGTCGTCACCGCGCGCGACGCGGTGGCCGATCGCGTCGCAGGGCTCGACGCCGGCGCCGACGACTATCTGACGAAGCCGTTCAGCCTCGACGAGCTGACGGCGCGGATGCGCGCACTTTTGCGGCGCGACGTGATGCGTGAAGACAACATGCTGCGGCACGGCGCGCTCGCACTCGACCCGGTGGCGCACAGCGTGACGAAGGACGGCCAGCCGGTCGAGCTGTCGGCGCGCGAGTTCGCGCTGCTCGCCGCGCTGCTCGAGCGGCCCGGCGCCGCGCTGTCGAAGGCGCAGCTCGAGGAGCGCATCTATCGCTGGGGCGAGGAAGTCGAAAGCAACGCCGTCGAAGTGCACGTTCACAACCTGCGCAAGAAGCTCGGCAACGAGACGATCCGCACGCTCCGCGGCATCGGGTATGCGCTTTCATGAGCTCGATTCGCCGCACGCTGCTCGTCTGGCTGCTCGCGGGACTCGCGGCAATCGCCGTCGCGGCGAGCGGCGCGACATACCTCGCGGCGCGGCGCGAGGCGGGCGAGCTGCTCGACCTTCAGCTCAAGCAGCTCGCGTATTCGACGCGCATCGACGACCTGCTGCGCGGTCGCCGGCCCGGGTTCGAGGCGCGCCGCGGCCCGCACACGGCCGGCATCACCGAGCTCGTCACGCAGATCTGGGATCGCGACGGCGTCCTCGTGTACTGGACGCAGCCGGGCATGGGATTGCCGGTGCCCGCGACAGAAGGCTATTCGACGGTGCGCCAGGACGGCCGCGACTGGCGCGTGTACACGCTGGTGCAGGGCACGCATGCCCTGCAGGTCGCGCAGGCGGAAACCGAGCGCGAGGCGATCGCGACGCAGGCGGCGCTGCGCACGCTGATTCCGTTCCTCGCGCTGCTGCCGGTGTTCGGCGGACTGATCTGGCTCGGCGTCGGCCGCGGCCTCGCGCCGCTCGAGTCGATGTCGCGCGCGGTCGCGAAACGGCGGCCGGACGCGATGGCACCGCTCGCCGATCGCGGCGTGCCGGAAGAATTGCAACCGCTCGCGGCGAGCATCAACGGCCTTCTCGCGCGGCTCTCCGATGCGCTCGCCGCGCAACGGCGGTTCACGGCGGACGCCGCGCACGAGCTGCGCACGCCGCTCGCGGCGCTCAAGCTGCAGCTCGATCTCGCACGGCGCAATGGCGCGGCCTCCGGAAGCCAGGCTGCGCTCGACGATCTCGAGGCCGGTGTCGCGCGGGCATCGCACGTGGTCGAGCAGCTTCTGACGCTCGCACGCGTGGAACCCGAGGCGATGGCACGCGCGCGCACGCAGTGCGATCTCGCAGCGCTCGCGCGCGATGCAGTCGTCGCACGCGCAGGCCTCGCGGCAGCGAAATCGATCGATCTCGGGCTCGTGCGCGCGGACGCCACGATCGTCGACGGCGAGCCCGCGAACCTCGCGATCCTGCTGTCCAACCTGCTCGACAACGCGCTGCGCTACACGCCGCGCGGCGGCCGCATCGACGTCGCCGTCGAGCAGGCCGACGACGGTGCGACGCTGGTAGTTGCCGACACCGGTCCCGGCATCCCGGCCGACGAGCGCGCGCGCGTGTTCGACCGCTTCGTGCGCGGCCGCGACGTGCACGAGCCGGGCAGCGGCCTCGGCCTGTCGATCGTCAAGCGGATCGCCGACGCGCACAACGCGACGGTGACGCTCGATGCGCCCGCGGAAGGCGGCGGTCTCGTCGTGCGCGTGCGCTTCGCGAAGCCTTAAGGTGCCGTTAAGCGCCGCTTCGTATAGTCATCGTGCCGGCCCGCAAATACGCGATGGGCCCCCTCGTTTCCCAGGAGAACACGATGCAACCGAAAATGCGCATGAAACAGATTACCGTGGCGCTGGCCGCGGCGGGCTTCGGGCTCGCGGTGGGCGCCGGCTACAACCGGCTCGACACGACGGCGCTGTCGCTCGCGAACGCGGCGACTCCGCCCGCCGTCACGTCGCCCGTCGCCGCGACGGCTGCGGCGCGGCTGCCGGATTTCACCGCGCTCGTCGATCGCGCGGGCGCCGCCGTCGTCAACATCAGCACGATCGGCATGGCACGGCCCGCCGCCATGGATCAGGGCGACGAGGACAATCCGCTGAACGAGTTCTTCAAGCGCTTCGGTGGGCCCAACGGGCCGGGCTTCAACTTCCAGATGCCGCAGCCGGCGCCTTCGCGCGGCGTGGGGTCGGGCTTCATCGTCAGCCCCGACGGCTACATCGTGACGAATGCGCACGTCGTCGACGGCGCGAAGGAAGTCACCGTGCGGCTCACCGACCGCCGCGAATTCACGGCCAAGGTCATCGGGGCGGACAAGCGCACCGACATCGCGCTGATCAAGATCGATGCGAAGACGCCGCTGCCCGCACTCGACCTGTCGAATCCGCCCGCGCCGCGCCAGGGTGAATGGGTGATCGCGATCGGCTCGCCGTTCGGCTTCGAGAACAGCGTGTCGGCCGGCGTCGTGAGCGGCGTGCATCGTGCGCTGCCGGGCGGCCAGATGACGCCGTTCATCCAGACCGACGTCGCCGTGAACCCCGGCAACTCCGGCGGACCGCTGCTGAACGCGGCCGGCCAGGTCGTCGGCGTCAACTCGCAGATCTACAGCCGTTCCGGCGGCTACATGGGGCTGTCGTTCGCGATTCCCGCGAGCGTCGCCTCGAATGTCGCGCAGCAGTTGAAGGAGCATGGCAAGGTCAGCCATGGGCGGCTCGGCGTCGGCATCCAGGGGCTCAACCAGTCGCTCGCGCAGAGCTTCGACCTGCCCGACTCCAACGGCGCGCTCGTCGGCACGGTGGAAAAGGACAGCCCGGCCGACAAGGCGGGATTCAAGACCGGCGACATCATCCGCAAGATCGACGGCGTGGCGATGACGGACAGCACCGACGTCACGAGCCGCATCGGCAACATGGCGCCCGGCACCAAGGTGAACGTCGAGGTGTGGCGCGAAGGCAAGCCGGTGACGCTGACCGCGACGATCGGCTCGTTCGACGACAGCGAACAGGTCGCGAGCGCCGGCAGCAATGCGCAGGGACACGGCAAGCTCGGCGTCGCGGTGCGGCCGCTCACGCCCGAGGAGAAATCCGAGGTCGGCCACGACGGGCTCGTCGTCGAGAATGCGACCGGGCCGGCGGCGCGCGCGGGCATCCAGCCCGGCGACGTGATCGTCAGCGTCGGCGCAGCGAAGGTCACCACGCTCGAGCAGCTGAAGCGACAGGTCGAGAAGTCCGGCGACCACGTCGCGCTGCTGATCGAGCGCAACGGGCAGAAGATCTTCGTGCCGGTGCGCGTCGGCTGATCGCCGAATCGCACTACCACCTGCAGCAAAACGGCCGCGCAATTCCGCGGCCGTTTTTTATCGCTCGACGAGCCGCGCGAGCGTGCGCCCGGTGCGCGCGAGATACGCTGCGCCGAACAGGTTCAGGTGGTTCAGCAGGTGATAGAGATTGTAGAGATCGCGGCGCAGCGCATAACCGGGCGCAATCGGTCGCACGCTCTCGTAGGCGCGCATGAACGC
>DATEIQ010000188.1:0-16501 GCA_035278845.1 Casimicrobiaceae bacterium
TTCGGCTGGTCGGGAGACAATGGCGATCCGGACAACTTTTTCGTGCCGTTGCTCGGCTGCGAGGCGGTGAAGGGCGGCGGGAACGTTGCGCGCTGGTGCAACAAGCCGTTCGAGGATCTGATCATCAAGGCCGCGCAGACGCCGAAGCAGGCAGATCGCGCGAAGCTCTACGAGCAGGCGCAGGTGATCGTCAAGGAAGAGGCGCCGTGGATCACGATCGCGCATTCGGTGCGCTTCGATCCGCTGCGCAAGGAGGTGCAGGGCTACAAGATGGACGCCACCGCGCACCATTACTTCAACAACGTCGATCTCGCGAAGCAGCCCTGATCGCAGCGGCCGGATCGGTGTCGGGGTTGTACCTCCGACACCGGTTTAGCGATGTTCGGATTCGTCCTGCGCCGCGTGGCGCTGATCGTGCCGACGTTCATCGGCGTCACGCTGCTCGCCTTCGCGCTGATTCATCTCATTCCGGGCGATCCGGTCGAGAACCTGTCCGGCGAGCGCGGGATGGACCCCGAGCGACGCGCGCGACTTTTGCACGAATTCGGGCTCGACCGCCCGCTCGCCCTGCAGTACGCGAGCTACGTCAGCCAGGTGCTGCGCGGTGATCTCGGATCGTCGCTGACAACGCATGAAAGCGTCGCGCGCGAATTCGCGACGCTCTTTCCCGCCACCGTCGAACTCGCATTCTTCGCGCTGCTCTTCGCCGTCGTCGTCGGCTTGCCGGCGGGCATTCTCGCCGCCGTCAGGCGCAACACCGCCGCGGATTACACGGTGATGGGGCTGTCGCTCACCGGCTATTCGATGCCGATCTTCTGGTGGGCGCTGCTGCTGATCCTGTTCTTCTCCGTTCAGCTCGGCTGGACGCCGGTGTCGGGACGCATCGCCGTCCAATACGACGTGCCGATGACGACCGGCTTCATGCTGATCGACACGCTGCGCGCCGGCGACATGGCGGCGTTCCGCTCGGCGCTTTCGCACCTGATCCTGCCGACGATCGCGCTCGGCACGATTCCGCTCGCGGTGATCGCGCGGATGACGCGCTCGTCGATGCTCGAAGTGCTGCGCGAGGACTACGTTCGCGCGGCGCGCGCAAAGGGTTTGCCGCGCTGGCGCGTGATCGTCGTCCATGCGCTGCGTAACGCGCTGATCCCGGTGGTTACCGTCGTCGGTTTGCAGGTCGGGCTGCTGCTGTCGGGCGCCATCCTCACCGAGACGATCTTCTCCTGGCCCGGCGTCGGCAACTGGCTGATCCACGGCGTGCAATCGCGCGACTATCCGGTGGTGCAGGGCGGAATTCTGCTGATCGCGACGATCGTCATCACGGTGAACCTGATCGTCGACATGCTCTACGGCGTCATCAATCCGCGCATCCGCCATGCGTAACCGCACGGCCGGCGAAACGCTGTTCATCGCCGAAGGCGACATCGCTTCGCTCGACGGCAGCGCCGCAGCGATCGCCCCCACCGAGGAAGCGGCGCCGCCGTCGCGGCTGCGCGAGTTCTGGCGCGCGTACGCGCAGAACCGCGGCGCGCTCATCGGGCTGGGTCTCGTCGCGTTGCTGATCCTGCTGGCCCTCGGCGCCGATTTCATCGCCCCGCATCCGCCCAACGAGCAATATCGTTCCTTCACGCTCGCTCCGCCGGTCTGGCATGCCGAAGGAACGTCGCGTTTTCTGCTCGGCACCGATCCGGTGGGCCGGGACATCCTGTCGCGTCTGATCCATGGGACGCGGCTGTCGCTGCTGATCGGCACGATCTCGGTCGCGATCTCGCTGACGCTCGGCGCGATCCTCGGTCTCGTCGCCGGCTACTTCCGCGGGATCGTCGACACGGCGATCATGCGCCTGATGGACGTCATGCTCGCGTTGCCGAGCCTGCTGCTTGCCATTGCCGTCGTTGCGATCCTCGGTCCGGGGCTTGTCAACGCGATGTACGCGATCGCGATCGTGCTGCTGCCCCATTACGTGCGGCTCGCCCGCGCGGCTGTGATCGCCGAGTCGCGGCGTGAGTACGTGACGTCGTCGCGCATCGCCGGGGCTGGCAATCTGCGCTTGATGTTCGCGACGATCCTCCCCAACTGCGCAGCACCGCTGATCGTGCAGGCGACGCTCGGCTTCTCCAACGCGATTCTCGATGCTGCAGCGCTCGGCTTTCTCGGCCTCGGCGCGCAGCCGCCGACGCCGGAATGGGGCTCGATGCTCGCCTCCGCGCTCGAATTCATCCAGCGCGCGCCCTGGGTCGTGACGTTCCCCGGCCTCGCGATCCTGATCACCGTGCTGGCATTCAACCTGACCGGCGACGGGTTGCGCGACGCGCTCGATCCGAAGTTGCGGCGATCGTGAGCGTGGCGGCGCAGACCTTCGACCATGCGCGGGCGGCATCGCACGCACCGCTCGTCGACATCGCGAACCTGCGTGTAGAGTTCGGGCCGCCTGCACGCCCGATCATCGCCGTCGAAGGCGTCGACCTGACAATCGAGCCGGGGGAAATCGTCGGCCTCGTGGGCGAATCCGGATCGGGCAAGAGCGTCACCGCGCTCGCACTGATGAACCTGATCGACGATCCGGGACGCGTACGCGCCGATCGAATGGCGTTCGCGGGTCGCGATCTGATGGCCGCATCGGCAGCCGAGCGCCGCTCGATCGCGGGCCGCGGCATCGGCATGATCTTCCAGGATCCGCTCACGAGCCTCGATCCGTGCTACACCGTCGGCTATCAGCTCGACGAGGCGTTGCGGTTGTCCGGCAATCGCGAGGAGCGCACGAACGCCGCAGCCCGGCGCAACCGCGCGCTGGCGCTGCTGCGCGAGGTCGAAATTGCCGATCCGGTCGCGCGCCTTCGCGCGTATCCGCACCAACTCTCGGGCGGCATGGCGCAGCGCGTGATGATCGCGATCGCGCTCGTGGGGAGGCCGCAGCTATTGATCGCCGACGAGCCGACGACGGCGCTCGACGTCACCGTGCAGGCGCAGGTGCTTGCGCTGCTCACGCGACTGCGGCGTGAGCACGATATGGCCATTCTGCTGATCACGCACGACCTCGCGGTCGTTGCGGAGACGGCCGATCGCGTTGTCGTGATGTACGCAGGCCAGGTGATGGAGACGGGCGAGGTGCCGGCGATCTTCGAGTCGCCGCGTCATCCTTACACACAGGCGCTGCTCGACGCACTGCCCGAGCACAATGTCAACCGTGCGCGTCTGCGCACGATACCCGGCGTCGTGCCGGGCGCGTTCGATCGGCCGGCCGGTTGCCTGCTCGCACCGCGCTGCTCGTACGCCGCCGCACGATGCTTCGCGACGCGGCCCGCGCTCGCGGGTGATGCGGCGCACGCGGTGCGTTGCCACTTTCCGCTCTCACGCGCAAGCACCCGCACAAATGGCGGCTGAGCGCATGTATGGCAGCTAAGCCCATGTCCGCACGTTCGGCACCGCTGCTCGAGGCGCGCGGGCTCACGCGGCACTATCACCTGTCGCGAGGCATGTTTCGCGGCACTGCGCTCGTGCGTGCGCTCGACGGCGTGTCGTTCTCGCTCGCGCCATCGCAAACGCTCGCCGTCGTCGGCGAGTCCGGCTGCGGCAAATCGACGCTCGCCCGGCAGGTGACGATGATCGAGACGCCGACCGCCGGTGCGCTGCTCCTCGACGGCGCGGACGTCGGGCACGCCGACCGCGCGCTGCGGAAAAGACTGCGCCCGCAGGTGCAGATGGTGTTCCAGAATCCCTATGCGTCGCTCAACCCGCGACGCACCGTCGGGGCGCTGCTGGAGGAGCCGCTTGCAATCCACTGCCGCGGCACCCGCTCCGACCGGCGCGCGCGGGCGCTCGCGATGATGGAAAAGGTCGGCCTGCGGCGAGAGCACTACGGCCGGTACCCGCACATGTTTTCCGGCGGCCAGCGGCAGCGGATTGCCGTGGCGCGCGCGCTGATGCTGAATCCGCGGCTCGTCGTCGCGGACGAGCCGATCTCCGCACTCGACGTGTCCATCCAGGCGCAGGTGCTGAATCTGCTCCTCGATCTGCAGCAGGAGCTCGACATCGCGTACCTGTTCATCGCGCACAACCTGCAGGTCGTGCGGCACATCGCCGACACCGTGATGGTCATGTACCTCGGAAAAGCGGTCGAGCAGGGACCGAAGAACGCGATCTTTGCGCGGCCGCTGCATCCGTACACGCAGGCGCTGCTCGCCAGCACGCCGAGCCTCGAACGCGCGCGGCGCACGCGGTCGGCGGTTGCGGCCGCGGAGCCTCCATCCCCGCTCGAGTCGCGCATCGGGTGCGCGTTTCGCACGCGATGCCCGCGCGCCGTCGATCGGTGCGCGGAAGACATTCCGCAGCCGCGGACGATCGGCACCATCACCGTAGCCTGCCACCGGGCCGACGAATGACAAAGGCAACGCCGTTGACGCTCGTCGGCCGATTCGGCATCATCGCCCGCCAGCCGCCATGACGACCGCCAATCCGGTCGAGCACATCCGTCGCTGGTCGGATGAGTTCACCGCCATCCGCCGCGACCTGCACGCGCATCCCGAGCTCGGGTTCGAGGAGCATCGCACCGCGCGCCTCGTCTGCGATCGCCTGACCGAGTGGGCGATCGAGCACCACGCGGGCATCGGCCGCACCGGTATCGTCGCCGTCATTCCGGGCCGCAGCGACGAGAGCGGGCGCCGCATCGGGCTTCGCGCCGACATGGATGCGCTGCCGATGCAGGAGGAAAACGACGTCGCGTACCGTTCGCGCTACGACGGCCGCATGCACGGCTGCGGCCACGACGGCCACACGACGATGCTGCTGGCCGCGGCGCGCTACCTCCGGGAGACGCGCAATTTCGACGGCGTCGTGTACCTGATCTTCCAGCCCGGCGAGGAAGGGCATGCCGGCGCAAAAGCGATGATCGAGGACGGACTGTTCGAGCGCTTTCCGGCCGAGCGCGTGTACGCGCTGCACAACTGGCCGGCGCTGCCGCCCGGACGCATCGGCATCACGCCGGGGCCGGCGATGGCCGCGGCCGACCGCATCGAGATCGTGATCGACGGCCGCGGCGGGCACGGCGCGCACCCGCATATCGCCGTCGACCCGGTGCTCGTCGCCGGGCACATCATCACCGCCGTGCAGTCGATCGTGAGCCGCAACGTGAGCCCCCTTGATACCGCGGTGATCAGCTTGTGCGCGATGCAGGCCGGTAATCCCGGCGCCATGAGCGTCATCCCGGCGCATGCGCGGCTCGTCGGGACGGTGCGCACGTTCCGGCCGAAAACGCAGGACATGATCGAGCGGCGCCTGCACGAGCTCTTGGGCTCGATCGCCAGCGCGTTCGGCGCGCGCGCGACGCTCACGTACGAGCGCGTGTACCCCCCGACGATCAACCATGACGTCGACGCCGAGTTCGTGGCCGGCGTGGCGGAATCGCTGATCGGCCGCGAGAACGTATCGCGCAACCTCGAGCCGTCGATGGGCGCGGAGGACTTTTCGTTCATGCTGAACGCACGTCCGGGCGCTTTCGCGCGGCTCGGCCAGGGTGGCGCCATGGAAGGTTGCTTCCTGCACAGCAGCCGCTACGACTTCAACGACGACGTAATTCCGCTCGGCGCCGGATTTCTCGCGGCGATCGCCGAGCGCGCGATGCCTGTGGCGCCAGCCGAGCGCGCGATCCCTGCTGCGGCGTAGCGCCGCTCGACGTCATGGCCGCGAACGAGTCGCACGGGGCGCCGAATGCGGCAGCCCTTGCGGCCGAGTTCGCACCGACCTACGCGGAAGCGCGGGCGAAGTTCATTGCCGCTGCCGAAGCGCGCTCGCTCGCCGTCGAGCGTCACGTTCATCCGCGTGCGCGGGGCGCGAGCGGCGAAGAACTGTCCATCGACGTTGCCTTGCTTGGCGATCCGAATGCAACCGCGCTGCTGGTCATCACGTCCGCGATGCACGGCGTCGAAGGATTCGGCGGCTCCGGTTGCCAGGTCGCGCTGCTCGGCGAGCCGATGGTCGCGGCCGCCATGCACACCGACGTCGCGATCCTGTTCGTGCACGCCGTCAATCCGTATGGCTTTTCGCATCTGCGGCGAGCGAACGAGGACAACGTCGACCTGAATCGCAATTTCCGCGATTTCAGCGTCGAGCCACCTCGCAACGAAGGCTATGCGGCGCTGCACGCGTTGCTCGTCCCCGACGCGTGGCCGCCGGCCGCGGCCAACACGGCGGCCATCGGCGCGCATCTCGCGCGTCATGGCGCGGCCCAGATGCAAGCCGCGGTCAGCAGCGGACAAAGCGAGTTTCCCGACGGCCTGTTCTACGCCGGCCGCGCACCCGCATGGAGCAACACGATCCTGCGCGACATCCTGCGCCGGCACGGCCGCAGCCGCGCGCGGCTTGCATGGATCGACCTGCACGCCGGCCTCGGCATGTGGGGCCACGGCGAGCGCATTCATTCGGGACCGAACGACGCGGCGGCCATCGCGCGCAATCGCGCCTGGTACGGCAGCGATGTGACGACGGTCTATGACCGCACATCGACGTCGGCCGAGGCATCGGGCGTTGCCTACGACGCGGCGCTCGCGTCGTGCCCCGGCGCGCAATACACGGGCATCGTCGTCGAATTCGGCACCCAGCCGCTCGATCGCATCCTGCAGGCGCTGCGCGCCGACCAGTGGCTCGCCAATCATCCCGGTGCCGGAAACCTGCTGGCTGACGCGATCCGGCGGCAGATGCGCGAGTCGTTTTACGACGACAGCGATACGTGGCGCGGCCTCGTGTACGGGCAGGCGCGGGGCACCGTATTGCAAGCGCTGCGCGGGCTGGCGGATTCACGGTAGCGAACGACACGCGCTGTCAATCGTGGGCGCAAACGGCCGTGCAAAAATCGGCGCGCCGCATCCCCACCGCAGCACCGTGCCTCCGCTATAATTCGCCAACTTTTTGCGGGCGCGCTTCGCTGCCTTCCGCTACTGCTTCGAAGCAACGTCACCGAAGATTCCCCTTTGCGCCTCACGCAGATCAAGCTCTCCGGCTTCAAGTCGTTCGTCGATCCGACGGCGATCGCAACGCCAGGCCAACTCGTCGGCATCGTCGGTCCCAACGGCTGCGGCAAGTCGAACGTGATCGACGCCGTGCGCTGGGTGCTGGGCGAATCGAAGGCATCGGCGCTGCGCGGCGAATCGATGCAGGATGTCATCTTCAACGGCGCAGGCGATCGCAAGCCGGTCGGCCGCGCGTCGGTGGAGTTGTTCTTCGACAACAGCCAGGGCCGCATCGGCGGGCAGTGGGGACAGTACGCCGACCTGTCGATCAAGCGGATGCTGACGCGCGACGGCGACTCGACGTACTACATCAACAACATCCCCGTCCGCCGCCGCGACATTCACGACCTCTTTCTCGGCACCGGGCTCGGTCCGCGCGCATACGCGATCATCGAGCAGGGGATGATCTCGCGCGTCATCGAGGCGAAGCCCGAGGAACTGCGCATCTTTCTCGAGGAAGCGGCCGGCGTCTCCAAGTACAAGGAGCGGCGCCGCGAGACCGAGGGCCGCCTCGCCGATACGCGTGAAAACCTGGCTCGCGTCGACGACATCCGTCAGGAGCTCGGCAACCAGCTCGCGCGTCTCGAGGAACAGGCGAAGGTCGCGACGCAGTACCGCGAGCTCGAGGAGCGGCATCGGCTGGCGCAGCACCTGCTGTGGCATGCCAAGGGTCAGGACGCCGCCCGGGCACGCGAACGCGCGGCGAACGAGATCCAAGCGCTCACCGTCGCGCTGGAGTCGCTGCAGGCGGACGTCCGGCATGCCGAGAGCGCGCTCGTCACGCTGCGCGACCAGCATTTCGCCGCAGGCGATGCGCTGCACGACAAGCAGGCCGCGTTCTATGCGGCGAACGCGGAAGTGACGCGCCTCGAGCAGCAGCTCGCGTTCGCGCGCGAGAACGAGACGCGGCTGTCCGAGCAGGTCGCGCAGCTCACCGAAGCGCTCGGCGCGCTCGCGGGTCAGCAGCGTGCACTCGATGCCGACCAGGCGGCTGCCGATCAGGCGCTCGAGGCGGCCATTGCGGCGCGCGAGCGCACCGCCGAAGACGAGCAGCGTGCGCATGCGGGTCTGCCCGCGCAGGAAGCCGCCGTCGCCGACGCCGTGCGCACGTTCGGCGAATCCCAGCAGCAGATCGCACTCACCGAGCAGGGGCTGCGCGTCGCCGAGGCTCGCCGCGACAGCGCGGCGCAGGCGCTCGCCGCGATCGGCGAACAGCGCAAGCGCCTCGAGACGGAGCTCGCGTCGCTCGCTGCGCCGCAGGATGCCGCAGTTGCGGCGGTCGAGGAGCAGCTCGCGCAGGAAAGCGCCGAGCTTGCCGACAAGCAGAAGCTGCAGGGCGAATTGCAGTCGGCCGTGCAGACGCTGCAGGAAAATCAGCGCCAGGCGGCGGAGCGCTGGCAGGACGCGAGCAAGACGCTCGCCGACCTCGAGGCGCGCGCCGACGCGCTCGGCGCGCTGCAGGCGAAGATCGGGCACGGCAAGGACGTGGACGGCTGGCTGTCCGGCCGCGGCCTGACGCACGCGAAGCGGCTATGGCAGGTCATCGACATCGAGCCGGGCTGGGAGGATGCGCTCGAGGCGGTGTTGCGCGAGCGCCTGAATGCGATCGAGCTCGACGCGCTCGACGATGCCCTCGGCTGGGTGCGCGAGGGCGCATCGCCTCCGGCGCGCATCGCCGTGTATGCCGGTGCGGGCGCACCGGCGCAGGAAACGCCGCGCGACGACGCGCTGATCGCCAAGGTGCGCAAGGCTGCCGCACCGGTGGCGCGTGTGCTGGCCGATGGCCTGCACGGCGTGCGTTGCCGCCCGGACCTGGCCGCCGCGCTGGCCGATCGCGGCACGCTCGCGATCGGCGAAACGTTCGTCACGCCGGAAGGTCATCGCGTCAGCGCGCAGAACGTGCTGTTCTTCGCGCCCGACAACGAGTTGCACGGCGTCCTCGCACGCCAGCGCGAAATCGCCGACCTGGCGGGCCGCATCGGCACTGCGCAGGTCACCGCCGAGGCGGCGCGCACGGCGCTCGATGCCGTCGAGGGCGAGCTCAAGGATCGCCAGACGGCGTGGCACCAGGAGAGTCTCGCGCTTGCTTCACAGCAGCGGCGCTGCCACGATCTCGAGCTCGAGCTCGTGCAGTTGCGGCAGGCGGCGGAAGCGGCCGAGCGCCGGCGCGCGCAGATCGCGCAGGAAGGCGAGGACCTCGCCGCCCGGCACGCGCAGGGAAGCGCGCAGCTCGACGCGATCGGCGCCGAGATCGCCGATTTCCAGTCGAGGATGCACGACGAGATGGCGGCGCGCGATGCGCTTCGCCATCAGCGCAACGAGTCGGAAGTGGCGCTTGCGCGGGGACGCGAGCAATTGCGCGCGGCCGAGCGCGCGGCGCAGGAAGCGGCATTCGCCGAGCGCAGCTGCCGCGATCGCCTGGCCGAGCACGCGCGCCGCCGCGACGGCCTGGCCGCGCAGGTCACGCAACAGCGGACGCTGTTCGAGCAGTTGACGAGCGAGCGTGCATCGATCGACTGGACGCCGGTCGAAGAGGCGCTGCAACGGCAGCTCGCGGCGCGGGGCGCCGCCGAGCAAGCGCTCGCCGAGGCGCGGTCGCGGCAGGAATCGCTGACCGCCGAGCTTCGCGCGAGCGACGAGGCGCGGCTGGCCGCTGAGCAGAAGCTCGATCCGGCGCGCGCGAAGATCCAGGAGATGCAGCTCAAGGAGCAGGCGGCCGTGCTCGCCGAGCAGCAGTTCGCCGAGCAGCTCGCCGAGGCGAAAGCAGACGTGGCGTCGTTGCCGGAGGCGCTGAAGGCATGGGGCAGCGCGCGCACGCTGCCGGGCGAGATCGAGCGGCTCGCCCATGCGATCACCGAGCTTGGTGCCGTCAATCTCGCGGCGCTCGACGAGCTCGCGCAGGCCGGCGAGCGCAAGACCTACCTCGACCGGCAGGCGGCCGACCTGACCGAGGCGATGACGACGCTCGAGGCGGCGATCCGCCAGATCGACCGCGAGTCGCGCGAACTGCTGCAACAGACGTTCGACATCGTCAATGGCAACTTCGCGAAGCTGTTTCCGATGCTGTTCGGCGGCGGCCAGGCGCAACTCGTATTGACGGGTGAGGAGATCCTCGATTCCGGCGTACAGGTTATCGCGCATCCGCCGGGGAAGCGCAACACGACGATCCACCAGCTCTCCGGCGGTGAAAAGGCGCTGACCGCGATCTCGCTCGTGTTCGCGCTGTTCCAGCTCAACCCGGCGCCGTTCTGCCTGCTGGACGAGGTCGACGCGCCGCTCGACGAATCGAACACCCACCGTTTCTGCAAGATGGTGCAGGACATGTCCGGCGAATCACAGTTCCTGTTCATCTCGCACAACAAGATCACGATGGAAATGGCCAACCAGCTCATCGGGATCACGATGCCCGACCCCGGCGTTTCGCGCGTCGTGGCCGTGGACATCGCCGAGGCGCTCGAGCTCGCGGCCGAGACCGAGCTCGCCACCTGAAGGATGGGCCTCAGCGCATTGCAGATCTGGTTCATCGTCGCCGGCGTCTTGCTGGTGATCGGCGTGTTCGCGTTCAACCGCTGGCAGATGCGCAAGCTCGAACGCCGCGCCGCACCCGTGGCGCGCGCGCCCGAGCCACGGGCGCAGGCGACCGAGCGTGTCGAGCCGACGCTTGGCACGGGCGCGGCAACGGCCACGCAAGGGGTGACGGCATTTCGCGGTGGTGACGAATCCGAGGGCGCGTTCGACGTTCCGGGCGAGGTGATCCCGCCGCCTGCGTCACAGGCCATGGAGGACGTCGATGCGGCGGTCGACGACGTTCCCGCCGACCCGGGTGCAGCGCTTGCGGCCGCGCGGCCGGCGACCGCGGCGCGACCGAGCGCGATGCCCGATCACGAGATCGAATGCCTGATCCTGCTGCAGCCGGCGGCACCGGTCGCGGCCAGCGCACTTGCCACCGGGTTCTCGGCGCGCATCGGCAAGCCACTGCGCTGGTTCGGGCGCACCGACCCGCGCTCGGATTGGGAGCGCCTCGCGAGCGACGCGCCGGGCCGGTTTGCCGAGATCGTCGCCTGCCTGCTCCTCGCTGATCGCAATGGTGCGGTGACGCACGCGCAACTCGACAACTTCGTTCGCGTCGTCGGCGACATCGCGCCGACCCTGCCCGCGCCCTTCACTCCGCCCGACCTCAATGTCGAGCTTTCGCGCGCGGAGTCGCTCGATCGCCTGTGCGCCGAGCTCGACGTGCAGATCGGTCTCACCGTGCAAAAGCCCGAGCCCGGTTCGATCGCCGGAACGCGCCTGCGCGGTGTCGCGGAAGCGGCCGGTTTCCGGCTCGCGCCGGGCGGCCGGTTCGAGTTCGTGCAGGAAGAAACCGGCGCGGTGCTCTACACGCTGCAGAATTTGCGTCCCGACGCGTTCAGCGCCGAGTCGCTGCGTCTCACGGCAACCAATGGCGTGGTATTCCTGCTCGACGTGGCGCGTAACGCGGAGCCGGTGCGCGTGTTCGATCAGATGAAGCTCGCCGCCAAGCGCATGGCGAAGACGCTTGGCGCCGAGCTCGTCGACGACAACCACCGCCCGCTCGACGACGCTGCGTTTGCCACGATCCGCGAGCAAGTCGGCGACGCCGCGGAGGCGCTGCGCGCCGTGCACATCCAGCCGGGCAGCCCGCGCGCGCTTGCGCTGTTCAGCGCTTAGCGCCGGTTCCAGTCTCTCGTGCCCGCGGCCAGGACGCCGTCCGCCGTCCCCGCACCGATCGCGAGGCGTGCCGCTGCGCTGCGCGAAGCAATCGAGACGCACAACCGCAACTACTACGTTCTCGACCAGCCGACGATCAGCGACGCCGAATACGACGCGCTCTACCGCGAGCTCGTGGCGCTCGAGGACGCACATCCCGCGCTGGTCACGCCTGAATCGCCGACGCAGCGTGTCGGTGGCGCGGCGCTCGCGGCATTCGAGCCGGTGCGGCACGCGGTGCCGATGCTGTCGATTCGCACCGAGACGAACACCACGCCCGAAGGCGCCGCGCAGTTCGACGCGCGCATTCGGCGAGATCTCGGGCTCGGTGCGGGCGAGCCACCTGTCGAGTACGACGCCGAGCTCAAGTTCGACGGCCTCGCGATCAGCCTTCGCTACGAAGACGGCAAGCTCGCGGTCGCGGCGACACGCGGCGATGGCGAGGTGGGCGAGGACGTCACGCGCAACATCCATACGATCCGCGCGATTCCGTTGCGGCTTGCCGGGAAAAAGCCGCCGGCGGTACTGGAAGTGCGCGGCGAGGTGTACATGTCGCGGAAGGATTTCGCGCGACTGAACGAGCGCCAGGAAGCGGCGGGCCTGCGCACGTTCATCAATCCGCGCAACACCGCCGCGGGCGCCGTGCGCCAGCTCGATCCCGCGATGACCGCGCAGCGGCCGCTGCGCTTTTTCGCGTACGGCATCGGTGAAGTCGGCGACTGGAAGGTGCCTGCGACGCACTCGGCGATGCTCGATGCGCTCGAAGCGTTCGGGCTGCCGGTCGATAGCCACCGGCGCGTCGTGCGCGGCGCCGCGGAGCTGATCGCGTTCTATGAATCGGTGACAGGAGCGCGCGACAAGCTTCCGTTCGACATCGACGGCGTCGTCTACAAGATCAACAGTCTTGCGCTGCAGCGCGAGCTGGGATTCGTCACGCGCGAGCCGCGCTGGGCCGTCGCCCACAAATTTCCGGCCGAGGAAATGCCAACCGCGCTGCTCGACATCGGCGTACAGGTCGGCCGCACGGGCGCCATCACGCCAATCGCGCGGCTTGCGCCGGTATTCGTGGGCGGCGTCACCGTGACCAACGCGACGCTGCACAACGAGGACGAGATCCGGCGCAAGGACGTGCGGATCGGCGACACCGTCGTCGTTCGTCGCGCCGGCGACGTCATTCCCGAGATCGTGCGCGTGCTGCCCGAACGTCGCCCGAACGACGCGCGCGAGTTCGTAATGCCGACGCAGTGCCCCGAATGCGGCTCGGCGATCGAGCGGCTTCCCGACGAGGCGGTCGCGCGGTGCACCGGCGGACTGATCTGCCCGGCGCAACGCAAGCAGGCACTGCGGCATTTCGCCAGCCGGCACGCGCTCGACATCGAGGGGCTCGGCGAGAAGCTGATCGACCAGCTGGTCGATACCGAGCGGGTGCGCACGGCGGCCGACGTCTATCGGCTGACCGCGGAGGAGCTCGCGAGCCTGCCGCGGATGGCCGAGAAGAGTGCCACCAACGTGATTGCGGCCATCGAGCACAGCAAGGCGACGACGCTCGCGCGTTTCATCTACGCGCTTGGCATCCGCCACGTCGGCGAGGCGACTGCGCGCGATCTGGCCGCGCATTTCGGGGCGCTCGCACCGCTGCTGGATGCCACGGAGGAGGAATTGCTGCAGGTTCGCGACGTCGGCCCGGTACTGGCGCTGGCCCTTCGCGACTTCTTCGCGGAGCCGCACAATCGCGAGGTGATCGAGGCGCTTCGGGTCGCGGGCGTAAGCTGGAAGGAAGGCTCGCCGCGCCGCGCGGTGGCGGGGCCGCTTGCCGGATGCACGTTCGTGCTGACCGGTACGCTGCCGACGCTGTCGCGCGACGCGGCGAAGGCGCTGCTCGAAGCGGCCGGCGCGACGGTCGCGGGCAGCGTGTCGAAAAAAACCGATTACGTCGTCGCGGGCAGCGACGCCGGGGGCAAGCTCGTGAAGGCGCGCGACCTGGGCCTCACGATCCTCGACGAGGCCGGCATGCAACGCATCATTCGGCAAGGACCCGAAAAGTCATGAAAAAGATCACGAAGGCCGTCTTCCCCGTGGCCGGACTCGGCACGCGTTTCCTGCCGGTGACGAAGGCGAGCCCGAAAGAGATGCTGCCCGTCGTCGACAAGCCGCTTATTCAATATGCGGTCGAGGAAGCGGCAGCCGCCGGCGTGTCGGACATGATCTTCATCACCGGACGGAACAAGCGGGCGATCGAGGACCATTTCGACAAGGCCTACGAGCTCGAGACGGAATTGCAGCTTCGCAACAAAACGGCGCTGCTCGAGCAGGTGCAGGCGGCGACGCCGCACGGCATCAACTGCGTTTACATCCGGCAGACCGAGGCGCTCGGTCTCGGCCACGCGGTGCTTTGCGCCGAGCCGGTGGTCGTGGACGAGCCGTTCGCGGTGCTGCTTGCCGACGACCTGATCGACGCCAAGGTGCCGGTGATGAAGCAGATGGTCGACCTCGCGGCGCGCGAGAACGCGTCGGTGATCGGCGTGATGAACGTCGCACCCGAGGAAACCGGCAGCTACGGCATCGTCGAGGCGGAAAGCGAGCCCGCGGGCGATGGCATCGGGCGTATCACCCGCATCGTGGAAAAGCCGAAGCCCGGCACGTCGCGGTCGACGCTCGCGGTGGTCGGCCGCTACGTACTGTCGCCGCGCATCTTCCATCATTTGCGCACGATGCCGCCCGGCGCGGGTGGCGAAATCCAGTTGACCGACGGCATCGCGCGGCTCATGCAGGAGGAGCGCGTGCTGGCCTACGAGTTCGAAGGCAGGCGCTACGACTGCGGCAGCAAATTGGGTTACCTCGAGGCGACCGTCGACTACGGCCTGCAGCACGAGGAGGTGGGCGCTGCGTTCGGCCGTTTCCTCGCCGGCCGCCGCGCATGAGGATCGGCGCGACTTACTTCGGGGTCAGAGCAACAAGTCGACTTGTTGCTCTGACCCCGAAGTCGCCGGCGACTTTGCTGACGCCGGAGTCACCGGTTTGTTGCTGACCCCGAGGTGGCGGCACCGATGACGCTGAACGAGCTGCGCTACATCGTCGCCGTCGCGAAGGAGCGCAGCTTCGGCCGCGCGGCCGCCAGGTGCTTCGTCAGCCAGCCGGCACTGTCGGTCGCGATCCAGAAGCTCGAAGACGAGCTCGGCGCGCCGCTGTTCGAGCGCGGCAAGACGGAGATCACGATCACGCCGCTTGGCGCGCGCATCGTCGAGCAGGCGCAGAAGGTGCTGGAGGAGGCGGCGCGCATCCGCGAGATCGCGATCGGCGGGCGCAACCAGCTCGTCGGCACGCTGCATCTCGGCATCATCCATACGGTGGCGCCCTACCTGCTGCCCGACCTCATACCCGAATTGCATGCCGTCGCGCCCGAGATGCCGCTCGATATCGAGGAGACGCTGACGGAGCATCTGGAAACAGGCTTGCGCACCGGCCGCGTCGATGCCGCGATCGTCGCGCAGCCGTTCGCGCCGCCCGGCGTCGTCACCGAGTTCCTGTACGAGGAGCCGTTCCAGGTGGTGGTCCCGCAGGGCCACAAGTGGACGCGGCGCAGGTCGGTGGCGCCCGACGAGCTCGCGAGCGAGCATACGATCCTGCTGAACGTAGGCCATTGCTTCCGTAACCAGGTGCTCGACGCGTGCCCGGAGCTCAACCAGTCGGACGCGCAGGTCACGCGCACCAACTCGCTCGAGACGGTGCGCAACATGGTGGCGTCGGGGCTCGGCGTGTCGGTGCTGCCGCGCGACGCGCTGACGCCGCGCTATCACAGCCAGCTCGTCGTGCCGGTGCCGTTCACGCAGCCGACGCCGTCGCGCCGCATCGCGCTCGCCTATCGGCGCAGCTTTCCGCGACCGGAAGCGATCGCGGCGATCCGCGGCAGCGTCGCGCGCTGCCGCGCCAAGGGCACTACGCCAGCGCCGTTACGTGCGAAAGCGAGCCGAAAATGAATTCCGGCGCGGGCGCATGACGCTCGACGGGCTCACCCTGGCGGTTGATCCACACGCTGCGGAATCCGAATGCCGCGGCACCCGCGGCATCCCAGCCGTTCGACGACACGAACGCTATGTCGCCGGGCGAAAGCCGCAGCCGGTCGACCGCGAGCTGGTAGACGCGGGGCGACGGCTTGTAGATGCCGGCGTCGTCGACCGACAGAATGCCGTCGACATGCGTGGCAAGAGGCGAGTCGCGCACCAGCGGCTCGAGCATCGCCAGCGTTCCGTTCGAGAGGATCCAGCGCGGGCGCGGCGCGAGCGCTGCGAGCGCTTCATGCGCATCCGGGAACGGCGCGAGATGCCGGTAAGCATCGAGCAGTTGCTGTCGGCCGGCGGTGTCGAGCGGGACCAGCAGCGCCGCTGCCGCGTAATCGAGCGCGTGCGCGGTGATCGCGGCGAAATCCTCGCGTGGCTGCGACGGCGAGATCATCAGCGACGAGAGCCACGTGTATTCGAGCTGCTTCGTGCGCCAGATGCGCGACAGCGCGCCGCCCTGCGTCGGCACGAGCGTCTCGGCAAGCATGGCGATCGAATGGACGTCGAACAACGTACCGTAAGCGTCGAAAACGAATGCGCGCGGCGGGCTCATGGTTCGCGTTGGAGAAAAAAAGAGGGGTTACACTTGCGCGTAACCCCTTGGTTCATGTGGTGGGCGATACTGGGTTCGAACCAGTGACCCCTGCCGTGTGAAGGCAGTGCTCTACCGCTGAGCTAACCGCCCCGCGAACCCAGACAGGAGCCGCG
>DATEIQ010000189.1:0-8972 GCA_035278845.1 Casimicrobiaceae bacterium
TCGCCGACGTCGCGGCATGGGATCTGCCGTACGCAGCCGAAAAGCTCAAGGCCGCGCGGTATCTGTTTTTCGAGCAGGAGGTGAGGCAATACTTCCCCGAGGAGCGCGTGCTCGCGGGCCTGTTTCGCGTCGTCGAGACGATCTATGGCGTGCGTCTGCGGCCAGCCACCGCCGTCACCTGGCATCCTGACGTGCGCTTCTACGAGATCTTCGACGCATCAGGCGCGCTCGTCGGCCAGTTCTATCTCGATCTGTACGCGCGCGAAGGCAAGCAGAGCGGCGCGTGGATGGACGACGCGATCAACCGCCGGCATGCGCACGACAAGCTGCAGCACCCGGTCGCGTATCTCACGTGCAATTTTGCCGGGCCCGTGGGCGGCCGGCCGGCGTATTTCACGCATCGCGAGATCACGACGCTGTTCCACGAATTCGGCCACGGGCTGCATCAGCTGCTGACGCGCGTCGACGTGGCCGGCATCTCGGGTTTGCAGGGCGTCGAATGGGACGCCGTCGAGCTGCCGAGCCAGTTCATGGAGAACTACTGCTGGGAGTGGGACGTGCTCTCGCACATGAGCGCTCACGCCGAGACCGGCGAGCCGCTGCCGCGCGCGCTGTTCGACCGCATGGTCGCCGCACGCAACTTCGGCAGCGGCATGGCGATGGTCCGCCAGCTCGAGCTCGCGCTCTTCGACATGCTGCTCCACAGCGCGCATGTGCCCGGCCGGGAACCCGAGGCCGGCCCGCAGGCGGTGCTCGACCAGGTGCGGCGCGAGATCGCCGTCGTACCGCGGCCCGCTTACGACCGCTTCATGCACGGCTTCGGCCACATTTTCGCCGGCGGCTACGCAGCTGGATACTACAGCTACAAGTGGGCGGAGGTCCTGTCCGCCGATGCCTACAGCCTGTTCGAGGAAAAAGGCGTCCTGTCGCCCGAAATCGGCGCCCGCTTCCGCGACGAGATCCTGGCGCGTGGCGGAAGTCGCACAGCCCTCGAGTCGTTCGTCGCCTTCCGCGGCCGCCCGCCGCAGCTCGACGCTCTTCTGCGCCATAATGGGATGGTCGAGACCTGAACGCTTTCCGCGCCCCATGATCCGAACGACGCTTGCCTGCCTGCTGCTGCTCGCCGTCCCGCTGGCCGCCGCGCATGCCGAAGGGCTATATCGCTACGTGGACCCGAGCGGCCGCGTCGTCTACTCCGATCAGCCGCCGCCGCCGTCGGTCAAGGACGTGCAGTCGAAGCGCCTGAACGAAAACGTCATCGAGACCGATCCGGTTCCGTTCGCCGCGAAGGAAGCGGCTGCGCGCAATCCGGTCACGCTCTACACGTTCGATTGCGAGGTGTGCAAGCAGGCTGAATCGCTGCTCGCGAAGCGGGGTGTCCCGTTCGCGAGCGTGATCGTCAGCGAGCAGGCCGGCGCCGCCAAGCTGCAGGCGCTTACGGGTAAGCTGTCCGCACCCGTACTGCAAGTCGGCAACAATCCACCTGTCACCGGCTTCAACCCTGACGTGTGGACGAAGATGCTCGACGACGCAGGCTATCCGCGGTCCGCGCCGCAACGGACGATCGCGCGTGCCACGCCGAAATCGCCGGACGCCGCGGCGAGGACACAGCCGGAGGCGGAGGCGCCTCCAGCGCCGCGCGTTCCGGGCAGCGACTACCCGAAATAGCCGAGCGCATCGCGCGCATCGTGCGGTAGGCCGCCGGCGGCGATGCTCGTCACGCGATGATCAGTGCTGCGACGCTCGCGTCGCTCGACGCGCTGCGTACGTCGTTCCAGGATGCGAAGCCGTTTCGCCACGTCGTCGTCGACGGCTTCCTCGAGCCGTCCGCGTGCGAAGGCTTGCTGCGCGATTTCCCGCGGTTCGAAGAACGCTACGCGCGCGACGAGCACGGCGGCGTCGGCCGCAAGGCCGTCGTCGAGCGCGTGAAGGGCATCAGTGCGTTCTACCGGTCGTTTCACGACTACATCGAGTCGGCGCCGTTTCTCGACGCGATGTCGCGCCTGACGGGAATACCCGACCTGATCGCGGACCCGACGCTGTTCGGCGGCGGCACGCACGAGAATCTCGAAGGCCAGGGACTCGACGTGCACGTCGATTTCAACATCGACGAGCGGCGCATGCTGCACCGGCGCGTCAACCTGCTCGTCTACCTGAATCACGAGTGGGAGGACGCCTGGGGTGGCGCGATCGAGCTGCATTCGGATCCGTTCAATCCGGCGGTCGACGACGTCAAATCGTTCCTGCCGCTCTTCAATCGCGCGGTGCTGTTCGAGACCAACGAATATTCGTGGCACGGCTTCCGCCGCATCGCTCTGCCGGCCGATCGCAAGCACCTGTCGAGGAAGTCGTTCTCGATCTATCTGTACACGAAGGACCGGCCGGCCGAGGAAGTCGTCGCGCCGCACACGACGTTCTACGTGCCGCAGCCGCTGCCTGCGCACCTGCGCGAGGGCTATACGCTCACCGCTGACGACATGCGCGAGCTCGAGATCCGCACGCAGGGCCGCGACGGCCTGCTGCGCATGTACCAGAAGCTCCTGATCGAGAAGGAGCAGCGGCTGCGCGATTTTCTGAGCGTCGCGCAGCAGGCGCCCGCTGATCACCAGGTGATCCTGTCGTCGCGCTCGTGGAAGCTCGTGATGGCGCTGCACCGGCTCAAGTACCGGCTGCTGAATTTGCGCTGAGCGTCGTGCAACGACTGAACCGTCTCCTCGTTGCCACGCTGGTCGTGTTGATCGGCGCGGCTGCCCCTGGCGACAGCCGGGCGCAACAAGTGTCGTCTGCCCGCATCGACCGTGCGCGGGTGATCGTCAAGCTCAAGGACGACTCGGCGGTCGCACGCGAGAAGTCAGCGCAATCCACCGGCGAGCGAGGGACGCGCGCGAAGCTGTTGGCGCGGAGCGCCGGTCTCGCGATGCGCGACGGCATCGCCCTCTCGGATCGCGAACAGGTCGTGATGGCCGACGGGATCACGTCGGAAGCGCTCGCGCGGCGCCTTTCGCTCGACGAGAATGTCGAATATGCAGTTCCCGACGGACGGCTCCACATTCTCGCCGTACCGAACGATCCGTTGTACGCAAGCGCACCCGAGCCGAACGGCCCGGCCGCAGGCCAGTGGTATCTGCGGGCGCCGGCAGGCGAGGTGAAGGCATCGATCGATGCGGAGACCGCTTGGTCCGCGACGAGCGGCAGTCCCACCATCGTCGTCGCGGTGGTCGACACCGGCGTTCGCTTCGAGCATCCGGACCTTCGCACCGTCTCGAGCGGCGGCAATCTGCTCGGCGGCTACGACATGGTGAGCGATGCCAGAAGAGCGAACGACGGTGACGGTCGCGATCCCGATGCGTCCGATCCGGGCGACTGGTTGACCGACGCCGAGCTCTCGCAATCCGGCAGCGCGTTGGAAGGATGTAACGAGAACGCGTCGAACAGCTCCTGGCATGGCACCAAGACGGCCGGACTGATCGCCGCGCTCACGAACGACGGCATTGGGATGGCGAGCGTTGGCCGCACCGTCCGCATATTGCCGGTACGCGCAGTCGGCAAATGCGGCGGCTACGACTCCGACGTCATCGCCGGCATGCGCTGGGCCGCCGGGATCGCGATTCCCGGCGTGCCGAACAACACGAATCCGGCGCGCGTCATCAACGTCAGTCTCGGCGATTCGAGACCCTGCAATGCGGCGTACCAGGCAGCGGTCGATCAGATCGTCGTTGCCGGCGCGGTCGTCGTCGCGGCAGCCGGAAACTCCGCCGGTCACGCCGTCTGGGCGCCGGCCAACTGCCGCGGCGTCATTGCCGTCGCCGGGCTGCGACACGCGGGCACCAAGGTGGGATTCTCGGATCTCGGCCGCGAGATCGCGATCGCAGCACCTGCCGGCAACTGCGTCAACGTCGAAGCCGGTTTGCCATGCCTGTATCCGATCCTCACCACGTCGAACGGCGGCGCGACGACCCCCGGCGCGTCGATCTATACGGACAGCTTCAACTGGTCGGTGGGAACGAGCTTCGCGGCGCCGCTCGTGTCGGGAACGATCGCGCTGATGTTGTCCGTGCAGCCGAGCCTCACGCCCTCGGACGTGAGACTCGTGCTGCAATCGACGGCGCGGCCGTTTCCGACAACGGGCGCTGCGGAACCCGTAACCGGCCAATGCACGGTGCCGCGTTACGACGTTCAGGGCGATCCGATCGACCAGCTCGAGTGCTACTGCACGACGACGACGTGCGGCGCCGGCATGCTCGACGCAGGCACGGCGGTGCTCGCGGCAAAGGCGGGACTCGCGTACCCGGGGATACAAGCCCAAGGGCTATGGTGGAACGCGCCGGGCGGCTCCGAGTCGGGGTGGGGGCTCAACGTCGCCCAACAGGCCGACGTCATCTTCGCGACATGGTTCACCTATTCGTCCATGGGCAACGCGTGGTGGCTGTCGATGACGGCGAATCGCGTGTCGACGAACGTGTACGCGGGGCTGCTGTACGAAACGCACGGGCCGCCGTTCAACTCGGGGCCGTTCGATCCGAGCCGGGTGATGTCGACACAAGTGGGCAGCGGCACGCTGACTTTCAGCGACGCAGATCACGGAACGTTCCGCTACACCGTCAACGGCATCACGCAGACGAAGCCGATCACGCGCCAGGTATTCGGCGCTTTGCCGGTCTGCACGTTCGGCCTGCATCCGAGCCTCGACACGGCGACCAACTATCAGGATCTGTGGTGGAACGCGCCGCCGGGATCCGAATCGGGCTGGGGCATCAACCTCACGCATCAGGGCAGCGTCATCTTCGCGACGTGGTTCACGTACGACGCGAGCGGCAATCCGACGTGGCTCTCCGCCACCGCGAACAGCGTCGCGCCGAATGCGTACGCCGGAACGCTGTATCGTTCCAGCGGGCCTCCGTTCAATGCAAGCCCATTCAATCCGGCGAATGTCGCCTACACGGCCGTCGGCAATGCGACGCTCTCGTTCGCGGACGGAAACAACGCGGCATTTGCGTACACGGTCGACGGCATTTCGCAAACGAAGGCGATCACGCGACAGGTGTTCCGGGCGCCGGGAACCGTGTGCAATTGACGTTCACGGGGCGGACTTGCGGAGCTCGTCGTCCATGCCGAGCTCCTGGATGCGGCGCGTCAGCGTGTTGCGCCCCCAACCGAGACGGGCCGCCGCGTCCATCCGATGCCCGCCCGTGTGCGCCAGCGCGCGCCGGATCAGCGTACGCTCGAACTCGCGCTGCAGGCGATCCCCGACTGCACGCTCGCCGTCCGCAAGCGCGCGCGCGAGCTCGCTGTCGAGCGCCTGTTCCCAGCGCGGCTCGGCGCGCTCGCCGTTGGCGGCCGGCTGCGCGCGCACGTCGGGCGGCAGGTCCTGCACGTCGATGAGCTGGCCCGGCGCCATGACGGTGAGCCAGTGGCAGACGTTCTCGAGCTGGCGCACGTTGCCCGGGTAGGAGAAGGACGTCAGCGCCGCCAGCGCGGCGTCCGAAAGCACCTTCGGATCGACGGCGAGATCGCGCGCGCTCTTCAGCAGAAAGTGGCGCGCGAGCGGCGCGATGTCTTCCGGGCGCTCGCGCAGCGGCGGCAGCCGCAAGCGGACGACGTTCAACCGGTGCAGCAGATCCTCGCGGAACAAACCCTCGCGCACGCGCTCCTCGAGGTTCTGGTGCGTCGCCGCGATGATGCGCACCGTCGCGCGCTGCGGCGCATGACCGCCCACGCGGTAGTACTCGCCGTCGGCGAGCACGCGCAAGAGCCGCACCTGCAGATCGGAAGGCATGTCGCCGATCTCGTCCAGGAACAGCGTGCCGCCTTCCGCCTGCTCGAAGCGGCCGCGCCGCGCCGCCTGCGCACCGGTGAATGCACCGCGCTCGTGGCCGAACAGCTCGGACTCGAGCAGGTCCTTCGGAATCGCGGCGGTGTTGATCGCGACGAACGGCCCCGCCGCGCGCGGGCTGTGGCGATGCAGCGCGCGCGCGACGAGTTCCTTGCCAGTACCCGATTCGCCCGTGATAAGCACGGTGGCGGTGGATTGCGACAGGCGGCCGATCGCGCGAAACACTTCCTGCATGGCCGGTGCCTGACCGAGGATCTCGGGCGACTCGCCGGGCGCGGCGACCGTCGCCGGCGCCTGGCGCGCCTCGATGGCGGCGCGGCGGATCAATGCAAGCGCATGATCGACGTCGAACGGCTTCGGCAGGTATTCGAACGCGCCGCCCTGGAATGCGGCAACCGCGCTGTCGAGATCCGAATACGCCGTCATGATGATGATGGGAACCTGCGGATGCCGCTCCTTCACTTCGGCAAGCAGCGCGAGGCCCGATTCGCCGGGCATGCGGATGTCGGACACCAGCACCTGCGGCTGCGACAGCGCGAGCGCCTGCATCACCTCGTACGCCGACGCGAACGACTGGTGCGGAATGCCTTCGCGCGCCAGCGCCTTTTCGAGCACCCAGCGGATCGACCGGTCGTCGTCGACGACCCACACCTCATCGCTCACTGGACTACCTCTCCCCAGACGACAGCCATTGCAACCGGCGTCCCGGGCCATTCGCGCTTGGGGCGGCCCTTCGCGCTCATGCCCCGGCCTCGCGCGAGGGAGCGATCGGGAGCAGGATCGTGAACACCGTGTGGCCCACGGCAGTTTCGCATTCGATCGAGCCGCCATGCTGCGTGACGAACGTCTGCGCAATCGTGAGGCCGAGGCCGCTGCCCCCCTCACGTCCGGAAACCAGCGGGAAAAAGATGCGCTCGCGCAGGTGCTCGGGAACCCCGGGTCCGTTGTCCTCGACGGCGACTGCCAGTGCGAGGCGGTGCAGCTTTCTGCCGAGCGTGACGCCACGCGCGACGCGCGTCACCAGTCGAATCCCGGGCACGCTCACCGGATGCCCGGCGAGCGCCTGCGCGGCGTTGCGCACGACGTTCAGCGCAGCCTGCGTGAGCTGCTCGTGATCCGCGTCGAATTCCGGCAAGCTGGTGTCGAAGTCGCACACGATCGGGATGGCCGGGAACTCCGCCTGCACGACACCCTTCACGCGCACGAGCACTTCGTGGATATTGGTCCGCCGGTACGACGGCGCGCGATGCGGAGCGAGCAGCCGGTTCACGAGCGCGCGCAGGCGGTCGGCCTCGCCGATGATCACCTGCGTGTATTCGACGAGCTGCGGGCGGTCGAGCTCGCGCTCGAGCAGTTGCGCGGCGCCGCGAATGCCGCCGAGCGGATTCTTGATCTCGTGCGCCAGGCTGCGGATCAGGTCGCGATTCGCTTTCTGCTGCTCCTGCAGACGCTCTTCGCGCGCGATCTTGAGCTCGCGGTCGATGTGCCGGAATTCGAGCAGCAGCGCCGCTTCCGGCGTGTCGACCGCGGACACCGTGCACGTTAGATGCAGCTTCGGCCGGGCGCCGACGGCGAGCTCGAGCTCCTGCCCGGTGTACGACGCGCCGGACGCGCGTGCACGCTCGATCGCAACCGCAAGCGCGCCCGCCGGTTCGAATACGTCGGAAAGCGCGTGCCCGACGAACTTCTGCCGCGACAGCTCGAACAGATTCTCGGCGGCAGGATTGACGTGAACGATGCGTCCGCCCGCGTCGAGCAGCAACACGGCGGTGGCGAGCAGGTCGAAATCGCGCACCGGCAGCGCGGCGGGCGCTGCGAGTGCGCGCAGCTTCACGGCCGCCGGCATGCGACCCCGACGCCAAAATGCGGGTCAGCCAGACCCGCATTTCGCGGGAAATCAGCGAATCGCCGCGATCTCCTTCCGCAGCGCCTCGATGTTGCGCTCGTGCAGTTGCACCGCCTGCCGCAGCCGGCTGATCCGCTGACGGTACTTCTCGGCGTCATTCTGCTCGTCGGCAAGCGGCGGGGGCGCGCCGCTGCCGTAGGCGCTCCGCGCCTCGCCGAGCAGCTTCTCCTCGCTCGCGAGCTCGTCCTCGAGCACCTTGCGGCGCAGCTCGTCGCGGGTTTTCTGCGCATCGGCGTCGACGCGCGGGAAACCGGTGGGCGTGGGCGTCTTCGCAGCGGTGCTACTCGCACCCTTCGGGCGCGGCGTATCGTCGGCGATGTCGCACGACAGCTTGCGCAGGTTCTTGCCCTGCGCGACGTTCGAATAGACGATGTTGCCGTCGGCATCGATGTATTTGCAGATCGTGGCGCCGGCGCCCGGGGTGAACAGCGCCGTGAGCGCCACGCCGAGAATTGGCGCAAAGCGGCGGCAAGCGTTACCGAACGGTGGCTCACGTCGTGTCATCCGCCCCAGTGTAACCAAACGCGCCGGCACGTCCAACGCGCGGACCGGTCGAGTGGCCGGCCCGCGCGAAGCCGGTTGCGCCGATGCAAATCCGGCGCGCGTCGTCTGTCAGAGGCTGTAATACATCTCGTACTCGACCGGATGCGTCGTCATCCGGAAGCGCGTGACCTCCTCCATCTTGAGCTCGATGTACGCGTCGAGCATGTCGTCGGTGAAGACGCCGCCGCGGGTCAGGAACTCGCGGTCGCGGTCGATGCTTTCGAGCGCCTCGTCGAGCGATGCGCAAGGATGCGGCACCTTGGCGGCCTCTTCCGGCTCGAGATCGTAGAGATTCTTGTCCATCGGGTCGCCCGGATGGATCTTGTTCTGCACGCCGTCGAGGCCCGCCATCAGCATCGCGGCGAAGCCGAGATACGGATTGCACGTCGGGTCGGGGAAACGCACTTCGACGCGGCGTCCCTTCGGATTGCTGACGTACGGGATGCGGCAGGCCGCCGAGCGGTTGCGCGCCGAGTACGCGAGATTGATCGGCGCCTCGAATCCGGGCACCAGGCGCTTGTACGAGTTCGTGCCCGGATTGGTGATCGCGTTCAGCGCCTTCGCGTGCTTGATGATGCCGCCGATGTAATAGAGCGCGAATTCGGACAGCCCCGCGTAGCCTTCGCCCGCGAACAGGTTCTTGCCGCCTTTCCACACGGACTGGTGCACGTGCATGCCCGAGCCGTTGTC
>DATEIQ010000190.1:0-2565 GCA_035278845.1 Casimicrobiaceae bacterium
GGAACTGACGCGCGTCGCACGCACATTGCGCGAGGCTCACGACTTTCGCGGTTACATTCACCTGAAAACGATCCCCGATGCGGACGAGCGGTTGATCGCCTTGGCCGGGCGCTACGCCGATCGACTCTCCGTGAACATCGAAATGCCGACAACGGAGTCGCTGACGGCACTGGCCCCCGAGAAGAATGCCAGGTCGATCAAGATCACGATGGGACGGATTCGCGTCCGCCGCGACGAGGTGAAGGCGGAGCCGCGCGCAGGCACCTTCGCGCCAGCAGGCCAGAGCACGCAGCTCATCGTCGGTGCGGATGCGTCGACGGATCGAACGGTATTGCGTACGGCCGAGACGCTCTATGGCGCCTATAGTCTCCGGCGCGTGTATTACTCGGCGTTCAGTCCGATTCCGCACGCTTCGGCGAAGTTGCCGACGCGCGCGCCCCCGCTCCTGCGTGAGCATCGCCTGTATCAGGCGGATTGGTTGCTTCGGCACTACGGCTTCAGCGCGGATGAAATCATCGTCGATGCAAGCGAAAGCCTTGACCTCGAGCTCGATCCGAAGCTTGCGTGGGCGCTCGCGCACCGGGAGAACTTTCCTGTCGATCTGAATCGCGCAGCGCGCGAAATGCTGCTTCGCGTTCCAGGTCTCGGCGCGCGTAACGTCAAGCGCCTGATTGCGGTGCGCCGGCAACGGAAGATCCGCTACGCGGACCTCGTGAAGCTGCGCTGCGACACGAAGAAGGCGTCGCCCTTCGTGATCACGGCGGATTACCGCCCGGCGCTAGCGAATCGCGAGTCGAACGCGATCCGCACCGCGTTCGTCGCCGCGCCGCGACAGTTTGGTCTCTTCGACGCTCCATGCAGTCAACGCCCGAATTCGACGCCTGGCGCCTGAAAGCGCGCCAACTACTCGCGGCCGGCAGAGCGCCCGAGGACGTTCATTGGGACGACGAGATCCAGGCATCGTTGCTTGACAGCCACGACCCGGAGCAGCCGCGTTCGATGGAAAGCGACTGCGACGTCCGCATACGTGCCGAAGACGTCGCCAATACGCGGATACGCATCCCGTCGCGCCTGCTGGAGCTCTTCGAAGCATGTGCGTGTCATCGGGACCGCCGTCGCCATGCGCTCATGTACCGCTTGCTGTGGCGCGCGACGCACGGCGAGCGCGAGCTTCTCGACGATGCGGCCAATGACGATGTCCGAACGTTGACGCAGATGGCGAAGTCGGTCAGCCGCGACTGCCACAAGATGCATGCATACGTCCGGTTTCGCGAATTGCCGGCCACGACTGCGACAGAGGCGCATTTCGTCGCATCGTACAAGCCTGAGCATCGCAATCTTCGCCGGGCGACGCCGTTCTTCGTCAAGCGCTTCGGCACGATGGTCTGGACGATCGTCACACCCGAAGGAGCCGCGCACTGGAATCGCGCGCAACTGTCGTTCTTGCCCGTCGATCCGGCGTTGACCGTGCCGGCCGCCGACGCCAAGGAAGCATTGTGGCTGACCTATTACGAAAGCATCTTCAATCCCGCGCGCCTCAACGTGCGGGCGATGCAGCATCACATGCCGCAGAAATACTGGCCGAATCTGCCCGAGGCGGCGCGCATCCCCGCGCTCATCGCGAACGCAAACCTCCGGGCCGGCCGCATGGTGGAAACGGTATCGCTGCGCGAGGTGCCGTTTCGTGGCCCTTCACGCGATCCTGCCCGGGAACTACGCGCCGACAAGCTCGCGATCGACGCCTGCCGGCGGTGCGAGTTGTGTGAACGCGCTACCCAGGGCGTGGCCGGAGAGGGACCGGCACGGGCGGCCGTCATGATTGTCGGCGAGCAGCCGGGCGACGAAGAAGACCTGGCCGGAAGGCCGTTCGTCGGACCCGCAGGCACGCTTCTCCGCGCCGCCGTCGCAGAGGCGGGACTTGCGATTGACCAAGTGTTTCTCACCAACGCCGTCAAGCATTTTCGCTGGGAGCCGCGCGGGAAGCGCCGCATTCACAAAACACCCGCGCAAAAACACATCGCCGCATGCGGCGTCTGGCTCGATGCGGAGATCGAGCGTGTTCGCCCGACAGTGATCGTTGCGTGTGGCGCTACGGCGATTCAGGCACTGAGCGGCCAACGTCTGCGGGTGGGAGATGCCCGCAGTCTTCGCATCACGCATCGCTCGGGTGTGCGGATAGTCGCGACGTACCATCCATCGGCGGTCTTGCGCACACCGGACGAACGGGCGCGCGAACGAATGCGGGCCGCGCTCGTGGCCGACCTGGCAAAAGCACTCGTCGATGCCTAGCTACTTCGTCAATTCGTGCATCTTGCCAAGGTCAGGTTCGGTACGCGTGATCCAGCCCTTGACGAGCTCGAACAAAACCACCGGCTTCGGCTTGTCGACTTCCAGGAATTCGGCTGCGTGCATGGTGACGCCGATCAGCACCATGCGGGGGTCGTCGGCGGTACCGTGGCGGGGATCGCCTTCGTCCGAAAACCACATCTTCCAATCCGGGGCATACAGCTCGTGAATCTTATTGCGATCGCGCGAGAGGGTGGCGATTCCCGAGACCGAGATCCA
>DATEIQ010000191.1:0-4257 GCA_035278845.1 Casimicrobiaceae bacterium
GGTGGAACGGCTCGGACGTCTCGTAGACGTGCGCCCATTTGAGCTTCGTCTGCGCGGCCGCGGGCGCGGCGATCGTCAATGCCGCGGTCGCGGCGGCGGCCAACACCAGCTTGGACAGCAAACGCATCATGCCTCCTCGAAGTGAACGAACATTGCCTGCCGGAAAGGTGACGCGCCCGTCAAGCGACGAGCTGCACCTTGGTGCTGCGGTTCTTGTCGGCCGCGGCGCGGAACGCCTCGACTGCGTCCGCGAGCGGATACTGGCCCGAGAGCAGCGGCCGCACGTCGACTTTGCGCGACGCGAGATAGCCGACCGCCCAGTCGAACTCGATGCCCCAGCGAAACGCGCCGCGCAGGTCGACTTCCTTCGCCATCACGTCGTTGACGACGAACGGCAGCGGCTCGTGCGGCAGCGTGCCCACCTGCACGACGACACCGCCGCGCTCGATGGCCGCCATGCAGGTCTGCAGCGCCTTGAAGCTGCCGGACACTTCGTACGCGACGTCGAATTGCGGCGTGCGCAGCGCATCGGCGTCGCGCGCCGCATGCAGCGTGGCGTCGGCACCGACCGTCTTCGCCTGCGCGAGCGGCCGGTCGAGGATGTCGCTGACGGTAATTGTCGCTGCACCGGCGAGCCGCGCTGCGAGTACCGTCAGGCAGCCGATCGTGCCGGCGCCGGTCACGAGCACCGATTTGCCGAGGAGATCACCGCCGCGGTTCACCGCGTGCAGCGCGACGGCGAGAGGCTCGGCGAATGCGATCTCGCCGAGCGAAATATCGCCCGCCACCGGGTAGCACTGGCGCTCGCTCATCACGAAGTATTCGCAGAACATCCCTTGCACGTGTGGGAAGCGGCTCGCGCTGCCGAGGAATCGCATGTGCTCGCACAACTGCTCGCGACCTTCGCGACAATAACCGCAACGCCCGCACGCATGCGACGGGCTGACGGCGACTTTGTCGCCTTCCATGACCCGCGTGACGGAAGAACCGACGGCCGCCACGACGGCGGACGCCTCGTGTCCTGGAATCAGCGGCTCGCGCACGACGAAGCTGCCGTTGCGGCCCTCGAAGTAATAGTGCAGATCGGACCCGCAGATGCCGCCGGCCCCGAGGCGCAGCAGCACGTCGTTTTCGCCGACGGCAGGCATTGCCTGCGGCTCGACGCGCAGGTCTTCCTTGGCATGAATGCGGCAGGCGAGCATGGCGGCTCCTTTCCGGTGAGTCGTCGACGCGCTCGTCAGACGGCGCGCCTCGATGCCACGCGATGCCGGCCATCGGCCGCGGCATCGGGGCTCGTTCGCGCGTTCCAGCCCTTGCTGAAACGCTTGTACGCGTGGTCGAGATGGCGTTGCATGGCGGCGCGCGCGGCGTCCGGATCGTGCGCGGCGATCGACTGCAACACTTCGCGATGCTCGGTCATCGCGGTTCGCCACAATCCCGGCGAATCGTAGTGATGCTCGAGGCGCGCGAACAGCGGACCGGTGCGCTCGTCCCACAGCAGCTTGATCACGTGCACGAGCGCTCCGTTGCCGGTCGCTTCAGCAATCCGCAGGTGAAACAGCCGGTCGCACGGCAGCGGCTCGCGGCCGGCCGCCATCTCGTGATCCATCTCGTCGAGCGCGTCGGCGATTGCCTGCACTTGAGCGCGCTTCGCCGATTTCGCCGCGAGCGCCGCGCATTCGGCTTCGATCACGTAGCGCGCGCGCAACAGCTCGAACGGCCCCGCAGCCGCTTCGGCGGCATCGGCAGCGCCGGTGCCGTCCTGTACGCGGACATAGATTCCCGAACCGATCCGCACCTCGACGAGTCCCTCGACTTCCAGTGCGATCAGCGCCTCACGTACGGAAGGCCGCGACACGCCGAGTTGCTTCGCGAGGTCGCGCTCCGGCGGCAGCCGCGATCCCGCCGTGTACTCGCCGCGCCGGATCAGGTCGCGAATCTGGTCCGCGATCTGCCGATACAACCGCCGGGGTTCGATGCTCTGGAACGGCATGCGCGCGTCCGCCCGACTGTCACGGGCGTTGCGTCGAAAACGGCGAAGGCTACGCGGCCGGGGTCAGGTGGTCAAGTGGCATGACCAATTGCCCTGTCACGAACTGCCGTGTTTCCTCAACGCCCCTGGGCGCCAAAGATATCCGCGTAGCGCTTCGCCCACTTCGCCGAGTTCTCGACCACCGCGCGCGAATCGACGAAGCGCAGCGGAAAGCGGTTCAGCGGCGTTTCGACGTTGCGGTTCGTCGGCACGAAATCGCGCGACAGCAAAAGCTTCTGCCCCTCGAGCCCGATCGCGAACTCGTAGAACAGCAGCGCGGCGTTCGGATGCGGCGGCTTCGCAGCCACGCCGACGCCGTTCACGCGCGCGATGGCCGGAGGAAGCACGAACCAGTCGATCGGCGCGCCCTTGTTCTTGAGCTGCTCGGCCTTGTAGTTGTAGACGGTGAGCGCGAGCGGCACCTCGCCGGACGCGACGAGGTTGGCGAGCAGCGTGTGCCCCTTGCGCACCGACACTCCATTCGTCGCGACGATCGCCAGGAACGTGCGCTCGGCATTCGCCTCGCCGAGCAGGTCGCTCACCGCGGCGAACCAGTCGGCGTCCTCGGCCTCGATGCCGAGGCGGCCCTTCCACCGCGGATCGGCGAATCCTTCATACGCCTTCGGCAACTCCGATTTCTGTACCAGCGACGTGTTGTACGCGAACGCGAAAATCACGAGGCGCGTACCGATCCACTGCCGATGCGGCAGCACCGCTTCGGGCAGGATGTCGCGTGCGGCCGGCGTGTCGACCGGTGTAAGCAGCTTCTCGCGCACCATCGCCTCGAGTTCCGGGCCGTTGGTCTCGAAGACGTCGACGTCGAAACGGCCCGCGCGCGCCTCGGTGATGCCGCGCTGCAACACCTTCTCCGAGCTCGCACGCCACACGTTCGTGCGAATGCCGTACTTGCGCTCGAACGCATCGGTCAGGACCTTCATGTCCTCGACCGGAGTCGACGTGTAGATCGTGAGCTCGCCTTCGCGCTTCGCCGCCGCGGCGAGCTTTTCCATCCGATCGGGCCCATCGAACTTCGGCAGCGACTGCGCGAGCGCACCGGCCGCTACAGCCAGGCATCCCGCTGCGAGAAGCCTTGCCGCCCGTCGTCGCGATCGATTTCGAAGCATCGCCGGTCAGAAGTTGTGCGTGATGCCGAGCGCGAACTGCTGCGGATCGGCGCCAGGCGGCACGTCGACGCCGTCGACGTTGTTGTACTGCGCGGAACGGCCGTTCCATAGCTTCGCGTACAGTGCGAACACATACGTGCGTCTCGAAAGGTAGTACGCGGCGCCGAGCGATACCTGCCTGCCGTCCAGCCCGCTGGTATTGCATGGCACGCCGTCGAACAACTGGCAACTTCCCGCGGACGCATGGGCGAATGCGGCCGCGGTGCGCCACGCGCCGCCCCACCGGGAATCGACGCCGACACTGTACGCAACGTGGCGATAGCGCTCGAAATGCCCCGGCTCGCCGCCGCGCTCCTTGTATTCCATGCGCGCGACGTTGCCCTGGATCGTGTGCTCGCCGAACCGGTACTGCAAAGTAGCGCGGATGCCCGTGTCGCGCGCATGGGCGTCGGGGTCGTTCGTGTTCGAGAGGGAGGACGGGACGTTGCGCGAGCCGCCGAACGTGTCGTTGTGTATTTCGTACGCGAGCGCGCCGTAGAACGGGCCGTTCTCGTACAGCACGCCGAGCGACAGCAGCCACGCGTTGCGCGACGACGTCTCGGCCTCGTCCGGCGAGTATTGCACCATCGCCTGCAGGCCCGACCATTCGGGCGACTCGTAGCGCGTCGAGTTCGCGCGCCGCAGGTGGAAGCTCCCGGCGGAGCTGTCGCCGAAGCCCTGCTTCGACAGCACGTTGCTGTTCGACACGAAGTTGCCGCTCGACACGCCGAGGAACGACAGCGTGTCGCCGATCTCCTTGTACACGGTGTCGAAGCCGCCCATCTTCACCGTGCCGAGCCGGTCGCTCTGAATGCCGACGAACGTATCCCGGCTCGCGAGCTGCGTGCCACCGGTGTCGACCTGAATCCGCTGCTCGATCTGAAAGAACGCCTTCAGGCCGCCGCCGAGCGGCTCCTCGCCGCGGAAGCCGAGCCGCGAATTCGACGAATCCATCTGGACGTTGTTGTCGAACGTCTCGCCGGTCGGCGGCTGCGCGAGCGTGCTGACCTCCGTTCCCGGCGGCGTCGATCCCGTCATTCGCACCCATACGACTTCCGGAAA
>DATEIQ010000192.1:0-16680 GCA_035278845.1 Casimicrobiaceae bacterium
CACGCACGCTCATCGATTCCCTTGTGTCGATCGCCAACCTTCGCAAAGCGGTCTGGCATCGTCGCCATCGTGAAGTCGGCGGGTTCGCACACGTCGATTTCGTCCCACGTCAGCGGCGCGGACACGCGCGCATCGACGCTCACGATGGCGCGACCCCTCCGGAGGTTCCCATGCCCCACAACCGCGCCGTCGACGTCGCGCTGCAGCACGGCGTCCAACGGCCCGGCCGTGCGCGCCGGCGCTTTCGTCGCGCCGAGCGCCGTCTGAAGCGCAACCTGGTCTGGAATCGCGTCTACCGCGCCACGAGCTACGCCCGCTCGGCGCTGTGGATCGTTCCCTTCGTCGCCATCGTCCTCGTGCTCGCGATCGCCCCCCTTTTGCGCATGCTCGACGCGCGGATGGGCTGGCGCCTGGCGGGGCTCGACATCGCGGGCGCGCAGGCGCTGTATCAGACGGTGATCACGCTGACGCTTTCGTTCATGGTGTTCACGTTCGGCTCGTTGCTGGTCGCCATCCAGATCGCCGGCGGCCAACTGACGCCGCGCATCATCGCGACGACGCTGCTGCGCGACAACGTCGTTCGTTACAGCGTCGGCCTGTTCGTGTTCTCGCTCGTGTTCGCGGTGATGGCGCTCAACCGGCTCGAAAAGAACGTGCCCGAGCTGGTCGCGCTGATCACGGCGATTCTCGGCATCGTATGCATGGCGGCCTTCCTGTTCCTGATCGACTACGCGGCGCGGCTGCTGCGCCCGGTGAGCGTCGTCGCGCGCGTAGGCAACGAAGGTCTCGCGGTCATCGAGAACGTCTACCCACACCCGGTGGGCGATACCGTCGATGGCGAAGTCCCCGTGCCCGACGTCCATCCGCGCCGTATCGTCTCGCATGTGGGCGACTCGGCGATCGTGCTCGCTGTCGATCTCGAGACCCTGCTGTTCGAGGCCGAGCGCCTGGACGGCATCATCGAGCTGGTCCCGCAGGTCGGCGATTTCCTGGCGTACGAAGAGCCGCTGTTCGCGCTGTACGGCGGCGCGGCGCGCTGCGACGACGACGAGCTTCGCGCGACGGTCGCGTTCGGTTCCGAGCGGACGATCGAGCAGGACCCGCTGTTCGCGTTCCGGATCCTCGTCGACATCGGGCTCAAGGCGCTTTCACCCGCGATCAACGATCCGACGACGGCGGTGCTGGCGATCGACCAGATCCATCGTCTGCTGAAAGCGGTCGGCAAGCGCGATCTGCAGCGCGAGGACATCCGCGACGACGCCGGGACTTTGCGCGTGCTGTTCCGGACGCCGAACTGGGATGACTACGTCAACGTCTCGTGCCAGGAGATCCGGACGTGCGGCGCGGCGAACGTGCAGATCGCGCGGCGGCTCCGCGCGATGCTCGACAACGTCTCGAATTCGCTGCCGCTGCACCGGCGAGCGGCGCTCGAGCGGGAGCGCAACCTCCTCGACCGGTCGATCGAGAGGCACTTTGCGTATCCGGAAGATCTCGCGCTCGCGCGCGTGCCCGATACGCAGGGGCTCGGCGGATCGTCGGCGGTGCGCATCGCCGGCCGGATCTGAGCAGGCACCGCGGCGATGCCGCTCGACGCACCGATTCCGGAGCAGGTTCTCGCGGTTCTCGCCGCCGTGACGATCTTCGGCGTCATGCTGGTCGTCGGGCTCGCGCTCGTGCCCGGCGAATTCCGGTGGGTGTTCGACCACCCCGCGGTTCTCGCGAGGGGTCTATTCGCGGTCCTCGTCGCCGTGCCGGCGATCGCGCTCGTCGTGTGCAGGATCAGCGAGCTGCCGCGGGCGGCCGAAGTCGGCATCGTGCTGATGGCGGTCTCACCGGGTGCACCGGTCGCGCTGCGCCGCTCGCTCGGCGCAGGCGGTCACCGGTCGTTCGCACCGGCGCTGCAGATCCTGGTCGCCGTGCTGGCCGTCGTATCGCTGCCGTTGTGGGTCGCGGCGCTCGACCAGGTGTATGCAGGGCGCGCGAGCATCGCTCCGCAGCACCTCGCGTGGCAGGTCTTCAATGCGCAGCTGTTGCCGCTCGGCCTCGGCATGGCGATTCGGCGCGTGTTTCCGGCGCACGCCGCTGCGCTCGAGCCGATGCTCGCCCGCGCCGCCGGCATCCTGCTCATCGTGTTGACGGTGGTCGTTCTGGTGAACGTGTGGCAGGCCGTGACCGGCGCCGGGATGCGCATCGTCGCTGCAATTGCCGTCGTGACCGCGCTGGCGCTCGCCGCGGGTCATTCGCTCGGCGGTCCGGAGCCTGGCACCCGTACGGCGGTCGCGATCTGCAGTGCGGCGCGCAATCCGGGTCTTGCGCTCGTCGTCGCGACGCGAAACGACCTGCCGCCTGCGGTCGTGGCGACGATCTTCGCTTACCTCGTGTTCTCGGCCGTGATCGTGCTCGCCTACGTGCTGTGGCGCCGCCGGTCCGGCGCGGCAAGCGTTCCGCAAATGCGGTGACCGATGCTCACGCCATGATGTTAACGCCGCCGTCGACGTAGAGCGTTTCGCCGGAGACGCGGCGCGCATACGGCGTCGCGAGGAACGCGCACGTGAAGCCGACGTCCATGATGTCGACGAGCTCGCCAAGCGGTGCCCGCTGCGCGGCCTGGTTCAGCAGCAGGTCGAAGTCCTTGAGTCCGGACGCCGCGCGGGTCTTCAGCGGTCCCGGCGATATCGCATGGACGCGGATGCGTTTCGGCCCCAGCTCGTAGGCGAGATAGCGACAGCACGCCTCGAGTGCCGCCTTCACCGGGCCCATCACGTTGTACGTCGGCACGACCTTGTTCGCGCCGTAATAGCTCATCGCGAACATCGTTCCGCCGTCGGTCATCAGCGGCGCGGCGAGCTTCGCCATCCGCACGAACGAATGGCACGACACGTCCATTGCCTTACTGAATCCCGCGGCCGAGCAGTCGAGCAATCCTCCCTGCAGGTCTTCCTTCGGCGCGAACGCGATCGAGTGGACGAGAATGTCGAGCCGGCCCCACTTCGCCTTGACGTCGTCGAACACGTTCTCGAGCGCACCTTCGGTCGCCACGTCGAGCGGCAGGAAGATCGACGCGTCGAGCGCGCGCGCCAGCGGCTCGACGTGCGGGCGCGCCTTGTCGTTCAGATAGGTGATCGCGAGATCGGCGCCGAGCTCGCGGAACGCCTTCGCACACCCATACGCAATCGAATGCTCGTTGGCGATGCCGATGACGAGCGCCTTTTGGCCCTTCAGCGCAGGGCGCGGGACTTCGACGGCCATGTTCGTATCCTCATGAGATTTGCATGGTCGGCACGTTCGCCGGTACGTCGAGCTCGGCCTCCGTCTGCGCCAGCACATCGGCGACCTGCACGCCGGGGGCGATTTCGACGAGCGTTGCGCGCCCGCCCGGAAAAGCGATCACCGCAAGCTCGGTGACGACGAGGTCAACCGCGCGCGCGGACGTGAGCGGCAACGTGCATTTGCGGACGATCTTGGGCTTGCCCTTCGCGCTGTGCTGCATCGCGACGACGACGCGCTTCGCGCCGGTGACGAGGTCCATGGCACCGCCCATACCCGGAACCATCTTGCCGGGAATCATCCAGTTGGCGAGCCTGCCCTCCGCGTCGACCTGGAGGCCGCCCAGCACCGTCATGTCGACGTGCCCGCCGCGGATCAGGCCGAACGAAGTGGCGCTGTCGAACGTGCAGGCACCGGGAATGGCGCTCACCGGCTTGCCGCCGGCGTCCGTCAAGCGTGCCTGCGCAAGGCCTTCCTGAGGAATCGGCCCGGTGCCGATCAGGCCATTCTCCGACTGGAAGAAAATGCGCATGCCGGGCGAAACGTAGTTGGCAACGAGCGTGGGAATGCCGATACCGAGGTTGACGAGCATGCCGTCGGCGAGCTCTTGCGCGATGCGCTTCGCGATGATCGTCTGCGGGTCCATCGTCACGTTCTCGCGATCAGGTAATCGACGAGCGGTGCCGGCGTCTGCACATTGTCCGGCGAGATCATGCCCACCGGTACGACATGTTCGGCATCGACGATGACGGTACGTGCAGCCATTGCCATCACCGGATTGAAATTGCGCGCGGTGAGCGCATACGTGAGGTTGCCGAGATAATCGGCGAGGAATGCCTGCACCAGCGCGAAATCGGCGAAAAGCGCGGTCTCGAGCAAGTAATCGCGGCCGTCGACTTCGAGTTTCCGCTTGCCTTCCTCGACCACGGTGCCCACACCGGTCGGCGTGAGCACGCCGCCGAGCCCGTGACCCGCGGCGCGAATGCGCTCGATCAGCGTCCCCTGCGGCACGAGGTCAACTTCCATTTCGCCGGCAAGCATCTTCTGCTGTGTTTCAGGATTGAGCCCGATGTGGCTTGCGATCACCTTGCGCACCAGCCTGGCGGTCACGAGCTTGCCGATACCGACGCCCGGCAGCGCCGTATCGTTCGCGATCACCGTGAGGTCGCGCTTGCGTTGTCGGACGATTTCGTCGACGACGCGCTCCGGCGTGCCGACGCCCATGAACCCGCCGACCATCAGGCTCGCGCCATCCGGAATCTTCGCGACCGCGCCTTCGAGCGTTGTCGTTCGCATGTCGGTTACTGCGCGAGCCAGCCGCCGTCGATCGGCAATGCAACGCCGCGAATCTGCGCTGCGGCATCCGAGCACAGGAACACCGCCAGCGCTCCGATCTGGTCGGGCGTCGCGAACTCCCGCGACGGCTGCTTCTCGCCGAGCAGTCGTCCACGTGCGGCGTCAGCTGTCAGCTTTTCGCGCTCGGCGAGCGCGTCGATCTGCTTCTGGACCAGCGGCGTCAGCACCCAGCCCGGGCAAATGGCATTGCACGTGATGCCGGTCGTCGCTGTCTCCAGCGCGACCACTTTGGTGATCCCCACGACGGCGTGCTTCGCCGCGACGTACGCCACCTTGTCGGTCGATGCGACGAGGCCGTGTACCGACGCGATGTTGACGATACGGCCGAAATTCCGCTTCCGCATTTGCGGCAGGACGGCGCGAATGCCGTGGAAGACCGCCGACTGGTTGATCGCGATGATGGCGTCCCAGCGCTCGACCGGAAATTCCTCCACCGGCGCGGTGAACTGGATACCTGCGTTGTTGACGAGAATGTCGACGCGCCCGAGCTCGCGCGTCGCCGCGTCGATCATGCCGGCAATCTCCGCCGGTTTCGACATGTCGGCCGCGCTGTAGGCGACTCTCGCGCCGCCCGCACCGAGCTCCTTGCGCAGCGCTTCGATCGCATCCGCAGCGCCGAAGCCGTTCAGCATGATGTCGACACCTTCGGCTGCGAGCGCGCGCGCAACGCCGAGGCCGATGCCGCTGGTGGAACCGGTGACGATGGCGACTTTTCGTTCAAGCATGGCTTATGGCCTCCTGTGACGCGTGGATCGGCCGTGCGCGCGGCTCGGCATCATTGCGTTGCATTCCTTGAACATCGGCCGATGTCCGGCGTTAGCCGGGCACCACGGGCGGGTGGTACGGCAAGGTGAACGCGAATGCCCAGAGCAGAAACAACACCAGCGGCAGATGCACCAGCAGCTGCAGAAACGTGAAGCCCACGATATCACGCGCCTTGAGGCCGAGCACGCCGAGCAGTGGCAGCATCCAGAACGGATTGATCAGGTTCGGCAGGGCCTCGGCGGCGTTGTAGACCTGCACCGCCCAACCCAGGTGCACCTTCAAATCGTTCGCGGCCTGCATTACGTACGGCGCCTCGAGCAGCCATTTGCCACCGCCGGACGGGATGAAGAAACCCAGGATCGCGGAGTAGACGCCGATTACGACCGGAAACAGGCTCTGGCTCGAGATCTGCACGAAGAAATCCGCGATCTGGTGTGACAGCGTGTGACCGGCCGCGTTCGGCGCCTGCGTCATGATCGCGGCGATTGCGCCATAAAACGGGAATTGGATCAGCACGCCGCCGGTGGCGGGCACCGACTTCGCCACCGAGATCAGGAACCGCTTCGGGCGCCAATGCAACACCAGGCCGAGCATGATGAACGCGAAGTAGTAGGTATTGAGGTTGGAGATCGCGACCATCCAGTCCTGGCGCGCGAACTCATGCACGAGCCAGCCCGCCGCCATCAGCGCGATCAGCACCGACAGGATCGGAGAATGCTCGAGCCATTCGCCCGGTTGCTTGCGGGCGCCGAGCTCGTAGTGGTCCTCGCGCGTCAGGTCGACGCCCATGTCCTCGGCCGTCTTCGCGCTTTCGGGACCAGGCGCCGACCGCACCGCAATGATCCACGAAATCACGAGCAGCGACGCCGTGATCGCGATCGACTGCCACAGGAAAATGGTTTCCGAAAACGGAATCACGCCGGTGATCGGGAGCAGCGCCTTCGGCAGGCTCGCCGCGTTGGCCTGCAGCTGCGCGGCCGACGATGACAAGCCCATCGCCCAGGTTGCACCGAGTCCGAGGTACGCCGCCGCCGCTGCGGCACGATAGTCCATGCGCAGCTCGCGCCGCTCGGCCAGTGCGCGCACCAGCAGGCCGCCGAAGATGAGGCTCAAGCCCCAATTCAACAGCGACGCGAGCATGCTGACGATCGCGACCATGCCCACGGCGCTCGCGCCTCCGTGCGGAACCTTCGCGAGGCGATGAATGAGCCTCGACGCCGGCGGCGACGTGGCAACGACGTATCCGCCGATCGCGACAAACGCCATCTGCATCGTGAACGTGATCAGGCTCCAGAAGCCATTGCCGAACGCGACGGACACGGCCGCCGGCGTGGCGCCATTGGCCATTGCTGCCGCCGCTACGACGACGACCGCGATCGCCACGAACACGAAGGCATCGGGAAACCATTTCTCCGCCCAGGCCGTGAACGCGATCGCGAGCCGCGCCATCGCGCCTTCGCGCGTCGGCAAGACCGAGGCGTCGCTCCTTCTCGCTTGCACATTGCCGTAAGTGCTCATGCGTTTCTCCCCGCGGCGACCCCTTCGATCGCCACTCGTGTGTGGCGCGCGATCATCAGCTCTTCGTTGGTCGGGATCACCCATGCCGCGACGCGGCTCGCCGCCGTGCTGATCCGGGTCGCCTCGCGCGCGCGGCCATTGGCGTCGGGGTCGAGCGTGACGCCCAGCCAGGCGGCGTCGCGGCAGACGCGCTCGCGCAGCACCGCGCTGTTCTCACCGATGCCGGCGGTGAACACGATCGCGTCGAGCCCGCCGAGCGCCGCCGAGAGCGAGCCGAGCTCGCGGCCGATCCGGTACACATACAAGTCGATCGCCGCCTTCGCGTTCGGGTCGGCGCTCGCGAGCAGCGTTCGCATGTCGCTCGAGATACCCGAGACGCCGAGCAGCCCCGATTGCTGGTAGATCAGCTTCTCGATGGCGCGCGTGCTCATCCCGAGCTCGTCCATCAGGTACAGCACGACGCCGGGATCGAGACTGCCGCAGCGCGTGCCCATCGGCAGGCCGTCCGCCGCCGTGAAGCCCATCGTGGTCGCAATGCTGCGGCTGCTTGCGAGCGCACACATGCTAGCGCCGTTGCCTAGATGCAGGACCACCGTATTGCCGGCCGCGGCGCGCGCGTCGTGATCCGGAAGCACGCTTGCAATGTACTCGTACGACAAACCGTGAAAGCCGTAGCGGATGACACCGCGCTCGGTGATCGATCGCGGCAGCGCGAACGCCTGCGCGACCGGTGGCTGCGAACGGTGGAAGGCCGTGTCGAAGCAGGCGACCTGCGGAACCTGCGGCAATCGCTCGAGCAGCGCCTTGATCGGCGCGAGGTTGTGCGGCTGGTGCAGCGGCGCGAGCGGAATGTATTTTTCGAGCGCGGCAACGATCGCCGCATCGACACGTACCGGCTGCGCGTATTCGAGGCCGCCGTGAACGACGCGATGGCCCACCCCGACGAGTCGGTGCTGCGCGAGCCGGTCCCGCATGAACGCGACCAGGTGATCGAGCGCGCCTTCGTGTCCGAGCGCGACACCCTCGCCCCAGCTCTTCTCGCCGATTACGGTGCCGGCTGCGTCCTTGGCGACGAATCGCGGCGCTGTTTGCAGGCCCTCCGCCTGGCCGCGCAGGACGACCACCGGCCCGTCGGGACCCTCCGCGAACAGTGAAAACTTGAGGCTCGACGAGCCTGCGTTCAGGACGGCGATGGCGTCGGACATCGGGTCGGCCGGACGAGGCTGAAGTGTTCGATTCAGGCGACGACGGCCTTGCCGGCCGCCTCGCGGCGCGCTTGCGCAACGAGCGTCGCGACCGCGCACGACGCGAGGCGGGTCGTCACCGAATCGGCGCGGCTCGTGAGAATGATCGGCACTTTCGCGCCGAGCACGATGCCGGCGGCGTCCGCGCCGGCGAGGAACGAAAGGCTTTTCGCGAGCATGTTGCCGGCCTCGAGGTCCGGCACGACCAGCACGTTCGCGCGTCCCGCTACCGGCGAGTCGATCTTCTTGATCTTCACCGATTCGAGGCTGATCGCGTTGTCGAGCGCGAGCGGGCCGTCGAGGATGCCGCCGGTGATCTGACCGCGATCCGCCATCTTGCACAGCGCAGCCGCCTCGATCGTCGACGGAACCTTCGGGTTCACCGTCTCCATCGCCGACAGGATCGCCACGCGCACTTCCGGAAAGCGCAGCGCGTGCGCGAGGTCGATCGCGTTCTGGACGATGTCGACCTTGTCTTCCAGCGTCGGGGCGATGTTGACGGCGGCATCGGTGACGATCAGCGTGTCCTCGTGCGAGGGCACGTCCATGACGAAGCAATGGCTGATGCGGCGCGATGTGCGCAGCCCGCCTTCGCGGCTGACCACCGCGCCCATCAGCTCGTCGGTGTGCAGGCTGCCCTTCATCAGTGCCTCGGCCTTGCCCTCGCGCACCAGATCGACCGCCTTCGCGGCGGATGCCTGGCTGTATGGCGCATCGACGATCTCGATGCCGCCGAGGTCGAGCCCGCTCTGCTTCGCGACGCTCTCGATGCGGCTGCGTGGACCGCAAAGGATTGGCGCGATCAGGTCGAGCCGGGCCGCGTCGATCGCACCCCGCAGCGAGCTTTCGTCGCACGGGTGCGCGACCGCCGTGCGCGTCGGAGGCAACGTCTTGCAGTAATCGAGCAGCTTGCGGTACTTGACGTGCACGTTGTCGTTCATGGTTGCACCGCGCGCCTGCCGTTGCCCCTGCGCGACGACTTGCCGGTGCGCTTGCGCGCGCCGCCGCCCTTCTTCGCGCGTGTCGCGGCCGACGGCGAGACGGCGAGCGCCTTGCCGATGCTCTCCACCATGGCGACCTGCTCGGCCGAAGGCTGCGCGCGCTGGACGCGCTCGTCGGCCAGCAGCCTCCGCACGAGCGTGACGAGGCGTTCGCGATCCTCCGGATCCGACAGGAGATCGGGCAACGTAGCAAGCGCCTGCTCGGGCTCGTAGCGGACGATCATTTCCTGCTCGCCGCGGATGCGCCGCCATTCGTCCGGCGCGAGCGGCGGCAAAAGCTCGCGGTATTCGCCGACCATCGCCTGCTTCGTTTGCAGCCATGACAGCAACAGCGGCTCGCCCTTGCGCGCAAGCAGGCAAGCGACCCGGGCGAGTGCCTGCGCATACCCGCCTTCGCGGATGGACGCGAGCGCCTCCTGCACGAACGGCAGGTCGCGCGCCTCGACGGCCGGAGTGCCGGCACCGGCGGTTTTGCGCTTGTCCGCGACGTACAGCGAAAACACGTTGCCGTACGTCTGGAAGAACGAGGCCTCGCTCGCCGCATCGCGCACCGCGCGGTAGCACTCGAGCGACGCGCTGATCGTGGCCGCTGCCGCCTTTTCCATCTTCAACACGGCATTACCGCTATCCGCCTGCTGACGCTGCGCCTTCACCGCCTCCGCCGCCGGGCCGAGCCAGGCGAGCCATGGATTGACGTCGGACAGCGACCAGCGCTGGAACCGCAACGGATGGAATTGCCGCCTCAGCTGCGCCGTGAATTCATTGGACGTCGACTGCACGAAAGGCTGCAGGAACAGCTCGTAGGCGCGCTGGTTGAACTCGGAGATCTCGGCCACGGCCTCGAACGGCCGCTCGTCCGATCGCTGGAACTTGTTGAGGCGGGCGACGACCTCCTCGAGTTTTCGCTCCTCGAACTCGACGTCGTACTCGGCGTCGCCGCCCGCGCCTTTCCGCTCCTTGATGGACATCGCGTACAGGCCCGGCGGAAGGCCTTCGATGCACTTCAGCACCGAGACGATCTGCGTGTACTCCTTCCGCGCGACCTTGCCCGAGACGAAGATGCCGAGGTGGCCCACGTTCTCGTGCATCAGTCCGACGATCACCTGGCCGCGCGCCTTGATCTCGTCGGTGGAGCCGTAAACGTCGGCGACCCAGTTGAACGCCTGCTGCGGCGGCGTGATGTTGTCGCCCATCGATGCGAACAGGACGATCGGCGATCGGATGTCACGCAGGTCGAACGCTCCGCCGGTGGGCGCCGTGCTGTCACCGCTCCACAGCTTGTTGCCGACGAACAGGTTGCGCGTGATCCACTCGATCTCCTCGCGGTTCATCAGGTAGAAGCCGCCCCACCAGCGCTCGAACTCGAGGAAGCGCGGCGGCTCGGTGTCGACGTTCGCGTACACGTGATAGTACTTGTCCCAGAACGTGTTCGCGGGATTGAGGTTCTCGAAGTTCTCCACCAGATACGCGCCGTCGAACACCCCGTTACCCAGGTCCGACGTGAGCGAGGCGAGCCACGTGCCGCCGAGGTTGCCGCCGGCGTAGCGCATCGGATTGTCACCCGCGCCTTCCTGCCACGCGCCGCCCCAGTACGACATCGGCGCGCCGTTGATGACGATCGGGCCCGTGTCCTCGGGACTCGATGCGGCGAGCATCATCGATGCCCACCCGCCCTGGCAATTGCCGACGACCGCGGGCTTCGGACTGGCGGGGTGAAGCTCGCGCACCTTCTTCACGAACTGCTTCTCGGCTTCGCACACGTCGAGCAGCGTCTGGCCGGGTGCGGGATCGCGGAAGAAGATCACGAAGTACACCGGATGGCCAGCGCGCAGCGCGACGCCGACCTGCGAGTCGTCCTTCATGCCGCCGATGCCCGGCCCGTGACCTGCGCGCGGGTCGACGATCATGTATGGACGCCGGTCGGCATGAACGATCACGCCCTCGGGCGGCAGGATTCGCACCAGCGCGTAATTGACCGGCTTCGCGAACGTACGGCCGTCGAGCACCGTCTCGTATTCGAAGTGCAGCATCGGCGGAAAACCCTGCCGCGTGTGCTCGATGAAGTTGTTTCCGCGCTGGCGCAGCGTGTCCCAGAACAGGATCGAGCGCTGCGCGCTGTCGACGGCGTAGCTCAGCGCGTCGGTCCACATCCGCGCCGCGGCGGCGGGGTTCGTGAGGAGCTCGGCGACGCCGTTCTCCTCGTAGGCTTTCTTCACGGTCTCGGCGAATTGCGCCTGCGCGATCTTTGCGCGCTTCTGGAATACGAGCGAAACCTTCGTGGAAAGGTCCTGGCTGCTGGCCATCTGGCGGCCGATGTCCATGGTTTGCCTCGATTTCGTGGAACGTGGTGGCGGGTGTCGCGCTCGAGCGTTGGCGGCAGGTCAGCCGCAACGCTGCGCGCGTCGCATCCGCCATCGCGCCCGATGGTGCCCGTCCGCTACCCGCCAGTCTTGGCTTTTTTCGACAATCCGCGCCATGGTGTCGTGAATTGTCGAGACGGCGGCGCCGCTGCCCGGCATCGTTTTCCGTTTTTCCGGCCAGGACTAAAGGCTTTCATGACCACCCGCGAGCTTGCCGTGACCGTCGCCCGCCGCGACCTGACGCGCACGCTGCTCGCGATCACGCTGCTCGTGGTCCTGATGGCGGCATCGTTCTGGATCCTGCGGCCGTTCCTGCTTGCCACCGTCTGGGCGATGACGATCGTCGTCGCGACGTGGCCGCTGATGCTGGCGGTGCAGGCGCGCCTGCGGCGGCGCGCGCTCGCCGTCACGCTGATGTCGCTCTCCATGCTGCTCGTGCTGTTCGTGCCGCTATTGCTCGCGATCCAGACGGTGGTAGAGAACACGGACACGATCATGGGCTGGGTGCGGGCGCTTCCGAAGGCAACGATCCCGCCGCCGCCAGATTGGCTCGCCGGGGTTCCGCTGATCGGCACGACGATCGCCGAGCGGTGGACCGCGGTTGCCGCAGCGGGAACGGCGGGCCTGGCCTCGTACGTCGCCCCCTATGCGGCGAGCGTCGCGCAGTGGCTCGGGCGTGCGCTGGGCGGCATCGGCACATTCGCCCTCGAGGCGCTGCTGACGATCATCATCGCGACGATCCTCTACACGCGTGGCGAAGCTGCGCGCGAGGCGCTGATCCGATTCGGCCGTCGCCTTGCAGGCGATCGCGGGGAGAGCGTCGTGCTGCTCGCAGGACGCTCGATCCGCGCCGTCGCGCTCGGCGTCGTCGTGACGGCGCTCGTGCAGACGACGCTCGCCGGCATCGGCCTCGCGCTGGCGGGCGTGCCGTTCGCGGGCCTGCTGACGGCCGTCATCCTGCTGCTGTGCATCGCGCAGATCGGGCCGGTCCTCGTGCTGATCCCCGCGATCGTCTGGCTTTTCTACCACGCCTCCGTCGTCACGGCGTCGCTGTTCCTGGTGTGGTCGATCATCGTCGGCGCGCTGGACAACGTGCTGCGCCCGATCCTGATCCGCAAAGGCGCCGACCTTCCGCTGCTGCTGATTTTCGCCGGCGTGATCGGCGGCCTGGTCGCGTTCGGGATCGTGGGCCTGTTCATCGGCCCGGTGGTGCTCGCGATCGCCTACACGCTGCTGAACGAGTGGATCGCCGAAGCCGACCGGTCGTGAGCCTGCCCGCGCGAAGCGGTTGGTAAGCGACGCGTCAAGCGGTTTCGAGGACGCTATCGGGCCGTCGCAAAAAGGCCGCTACGTCGACATCGTCGAGCTGCGCGGGCGTCAGATGTTTCGCGGCGTACTGACGATACACGCCTGACGTCAGGAACAGCTCGAACAGGTCGGGATCGATGTGCCGCTCGTCGCGCATCCGCGCCATGATGCGCAGCGATTCGGACAGCGTCTTGCCCTTCTTGTACGGCCTGTCCACGGCCGTGAGCGCTTCGAAGATGTCGGCGATGGCGATCATCCGTGCCACGGGACTCATTTGTGCGCGCGTGAGCCGCCGCGGATAGCCGCGCCCGTCCATCGTCTCATGGTGCCCGCCCGCGAGCTCAGGAACGTTCGCGAGATGGCGCGGGAACGGCAGATTGTCGAGCATGATGATCGTCTGCACGATGTGGTCGTTGATCGCGTAACGCTCCTCGCGCGTCAGCGTTCCGCGCGCCACCGTCAAATTGTGGATCTCGCCGCGATCGTAGCGGCGATCCGGAACGTCGAGCGCGAAGCCCCATCGGTTATCGCGCGGAATCCGCTCGTGCTCGCCGCGCTCGATGACGTGCTCGGGCGCATCGGCCAGCAGCGGCTCGGTCGCAGGCAGCGGCTGTGCGGGCCGGCGTTCCTTGCGCGCACGCTCTTCCCACGACAGGCCGATGCGGTCGTCGAGCGTGCGCTGCCACGTACGCGCCGCGATGCGCTGCACGCGCTCGATGGCCGCGGCGTCCATCGATTCACCGCCCTGGTTGCACGTGGCGATGAACGCGAAGTCATCGTCGAGCTCACGCCACTCGCGCTCGAGCGTGGCGGACAGCGCCGTTCCATCGCCGCCCGCGAGCCGCGCTTTCAACGACGCGATCTCGGCGTCGCGCTTGAGCACTTCGAAGCGCATGCGAACCTCGTGGATACGGTCGTAGAGCGTTTCGAGTTTCGTGGCCTTGTCGACGACGTATTCGGGCGTCGTGACCTTGCCGCAGTCGTGCAGCCAGCTCGCGATGTGCACCGCCTCCCATTCATCCTCGGACAGGCGGAAATCGCGAAACGGGCCGTCGCGGGCATCGCAGGCCGCCTGCGCGAGAAGGCGCGTGAGCTCGGGCACGCGCTGGCAATGGCCACCGGTGTAGGGCGACTTGGCGTCGATGGCCGCGGCCACGAGCTGAATGAATGCCTCGAGCAGCGCCTTCTGTTCTGCGAGCAGCCGCTGCGTCTCGATCGAGATCGCCGCGACACCGGAGAGCTTCTCGACGAACGCCACGACATGCGGCCGTATGTCCGCCGCACGCGCGCCGCTGAAGAGCAGGCAGAGTACGCCGATGATCCCGCCCGTCCGATCACGCAGCGGCGTTGCGAGCATGGCGGGATTTGCCGGGCCCTGTGGCAGCGCGTCGATCGGCAGGATGTTGCGGTTTCGCGGATCGTCGCGCGCGACGTCGACCAGTAGCGTGGTTCCATCGAGCACCGCGCGCGCGAGCGGATGCGTAACGGGCGCAGCGGCATCGAGTGGCATCGGCGCAAGCGTGCGGTTCGTCTCTGCACTGTCCCCGCCGATCGCCCGGGCGGCCTCGAGCGTCCGCCGCTTGGCATCGACCAGATGAACCGACGCAGCATCGGCGCCGGCGAGTTGCATCGTCTCGTCCAGCACGCGGGCGATCAGCCGCTCGACGCTGCGCTCGGCGGCGAGCGCACCGCTGATGTCCTGGAAGTGGCGCAGGCTCGTCCGGCTCGCGCGCACCGCCGCGGCCAGGCTGTCGACCTCGTGAACCCGCGAGTGAACCGCAGGAGCTTCGGTGAAATCGAGCGCCTGGATCGCAAGCGCCTCGCTCGCGATGCGGCGCAGCGGTCGCGAGACGCGCGATGCGAGCAGCCATGCAAGCGGAATGGCGAACGCAATCAGCGCGAGCGTGACCCAGAACGATTGCTCGCGCATGCGGCGGGCATCGAGCAGCAGCTCGTCGACCGGCGACGCCATGGCGAGATAGAACGGCGAGTCGCTGCCGCTTTGGATGCGCTTGATCGCGCCGACCCATTCGCGTGCCGCAGCGGTGAATTCGAACGTCGCGGCGGTCGCATCCGAATCGCGCCGCGCGCCGAGCGCCGCCGCGGTCGCGGCCGGTATCTCGGCCAGCGCAGCGAGTCGCAGGCTTCCGTTGTCCGCGGCGCGCGTGATGCTCGCAGCACCGCTCTGCGCAACGACGACTCCGTTGCTGGTGAGCAGAAACAGCTCGGTCGAAGGCGTCACCGCTTGCCGCCGTAACAGACCGGTTAGGCTCGCGAGCGTGATGTCGGCGCCGACGACGCTCGCGCCTGACGCCGACTTGCGTGCGAACGTGATGCCCGGCTCGCGCGTCGTGAAGAAGACGTACGGCGCGGTCAGCACTTCGCGTCCCGAGGCGATCGCAAGCTTGTACCACTCGCGCGTACGCGGATCGAACGCGAAATCCGGCCGGTCGGCCGCGGCAATGACGCTCAAATCGTCACGCAGATGGATGAATTGCGCGCGCGCCGGTCCGCCTGCCCGGGCCTCGACGCTTTGCACGGTGAACGTCGCATCGGCTGGCGCTTCAAACGTTGCGCGGATCGCGGCGTCGCGCAGCGGCCTGACCAGGAAGAAGCTGCCGTCGCCATAGCCGACGTAGAGCGCGGACAGCGCGGGATTGCGCCGCAATGCCTCGGCAAACGGAGGCAGATGCCGCATGCGCGTGTCCAGATTCGCAGCCGTCGCGACGTCCCCCACCGCCAGCACTTCGACGAGGAGTTTCGCGGGCGCAGTCGTGCCCTCGAGCGCGAGCGCCGATTCGCGGCCCATGCGCGTGAATACGGATGCCGTCGCATCGAAGACGATGCGCGACGTTTGCAGGTAGTGATGGATCGCAAGCGCGCCGCCGACGCCGATCACGGCGCCGCCCAGCAGCAGCGCCAGGCAGACGGTCAGCGGCAGCCGCAGCGCGTGCGACCGGCTCTGCGCCGGTCCGGCGTCGATCCTCATGGCTCCCCTTCCATGCCGTGTATCCGGCATGCCTTTGCGAGGATGCTACTCCGGGCCGACCCTTGTTTTGACTCGAGCCTCTCGAACGGTCACCGATGCGCGTCTACTTTGAGCCTCCCAAGCGGTCGCCGATGCGAGCTTTCAGGCGCTCGACGATCTCGGCGACGATCTGCGCCGTTTGCGCCTCGCCCATGGTGCCGGCCGTCTGGCCGCGGATGTGGTAGTGCATCTTCAGCGCGGTGCGCAACTTCTCGAACCCGGCCGGATTGCGCGAGCCGCACACCGACGCATCGTTCTGCAGCACGCGTTCGATGACGCCGGGATCGAGGATGCGCACGTTGCAGGCGATGGAAAGACGCGCGATCTCGTTGTCGACGTCGTCGAGGTTCTTCGCCCACCAGGCGCTGCCCAGGTTGCTGTCCTGCTTGGCCATTTTCGTCCTTTTGCTGCGGTCGGCGAAATCGTCGTGCTTTGCCGATGATGACGTTGCCGCAGGTCGTGCGTCCTGACTTTTCTGGACACGCTTCGGCGCGATGCGCGGTACGCTCGCCGAACGGTTTCGGTCTGCCGTAGCCTTCGGGTCCGCTCAGCTACCGATTCTTGCAAGGCTATGTTCTGGCATCGTGGCGGACCATCGAGTGCTGCCAAGCCAGGAGCCTCTCGTCCGCGGTCACCAGCTTGGCCTGCCCGGTCAACGTCGTGGCGGCGATAAAGCGATCGGCGGGATCTTGCGGAAGCCCCCGAAGATCCAGGGCGCGAATCAATATCGCGCCATCGAGCGGGAACTCGAGCAAGCCGGCGTCGAGCCAGCGGACGCGCCAGTCCGCGATCGCTACCGCTGGCCGGAAACGGCCGCGTTCCGTCAATACGCC
>DATEIQ010000193.1:0-15479 GCA_035278845.1 Casimicrobiaceae bacterium
CCTGCCGCCGCCGCGCGTCGAAGGCGCGTCGGCGTACGTGTCGATCATGGAAGGCTGCAGCAAGTACTGCTCGTTCTGCGTCGTTCCCTACACGCGCGGGGAGGAGATGTCCCGGCCGTTCGACGACGTGCTGACCGAGATCGCCGATCTCGCCGACCAGGGTGTGCGCGAAGTCACGCTCCTCGGCCAGAACGTGAACGCCTACGGCGGTCCGATGGTCGGCGGCGGCCACGCCGATCTCGCGTTGCTGCTCGAATACGCAGCCGACGTGCCCGGCATCGAGCGGCTCCGCTACACGACGTCGCATCCGAAGGAAATGAGCCGGCGGCTGATCGATGCTTACGCGACGAATGCCAGGCTGGTGTCGCACCTGCATTTGCCCGTGCAATCGGGGTCCGATCGGATGCTCGCGGCGATGAAGCGCGGTTACACGGCGCTCGAATACAAGTCGATCGTGCGCGGGTTGCGCGCGGCGCGGCCCGGGCTTTCGCTCACGTCCGATTTCATCGTGGGTTTCCCGGGCGAAACGGAAGCGGATTTCGCGGCAACGCTCGCGCTCGTCGAGGCGGTGCGCTTCGATGGCGCGTTCAGCTTCGCGTACAGCCCGCGCCCCGGCACGCCGGCCGCGGACCTGCCCGAACAGGTTGCCGCCGACGTGAAGCAGGAACGGCTCGCGCGGCTGCAGGCGCTGCTGGACCGGCATTATCGTAGTTACAGCGAGGCGATGATCGGGTCACGGCAGCGGGTACTCGTGACCGGTCGTGCAGCGAGGAACGCGCGCGAACTCGCCGCGCGCACCGACAACAATCGCGTCGTGAATTTCGCAGGCGACGCCGCGGCGATCGACAGCTATGTCGACGTCGCCATTACGGCGGCGCTGCCGCACTCGTTGCGCGGCGAATTGACGCCGGCGTAACTCGGCCCTCGGGCGCGCCCGTCGCAGGGTGCGCGAGGAAGCTCTCTGACGATCTGGAGTCACCACGTACATGCCGCACTTTCGCCTCTCCCGCGTCGCGCTCGCGCTGGCGCCTGTTCTGATGGCCGGCTGCGCGAGCGTTCCGCTCGCCGATGGCGCCAAGCCCGCCGATACGTCCACCATCGCCGCCGCCGCGGCCCAGGCTGCAACGGCGGCTGCGTCGGGCAACGGCGGCCGTGATGCTGCGCCGGGCGCGGCGCGTCCCGCGAACACGAGCGCGGTCGCTGCTGCGGCAGCCGCCGCCGCGCAGGCTGCGCAGTCGTCGAAGCCGTTTGCCGACGTCATCAAGGACGCGCACGAATCCAAGGGCCTGTTCAATCTCTGGCAGAAAGATGAAAAAGTGTGGCTCGAGGTGGCGCCCGGCCAGTTCGACCAACCGTTCTTCTTCAAGTCGGCACTGAACCAGGGGATCGGCGAGGCGCGCATCTTCGGCGGCGCGATGACGTACCCGGTCGGCATCGCGCAGGTGGTGACGTTCCACAAGCACGGCAACAGCGTCCAGCTCATCGCGAAGAACGTCAAGTACACGGCGCAGGCCGGTACGCCCGAGGCGCGGGCGGTCGCGGCGGGATTCTCGGACAGCCTGCTCGCGGTTGCGCCGATCGCTTCGCAGCCGCACCCGGAGAGCAAAGCCGTGCTGATCGACGCCAACGCGCTGCTGCTCGCCGACCTGCCGATGGCGGCTTCGATGCTCGAGCGCGCGTTCCGCCAGCCGTATGCGTTCGACGTGCGCAATTCGTCGCTCGGCACGCTGCGCGCGCAGCCGGACAACGTGACGCTCGAAGTGTCGGCGCACTACGCGCTGTCGCGGCTCGTGCTGCCGCCGCCGGTGCCGACCGCGACGCCGCAGCCGTCGCCGCCCACGACGCTGCCCGACGTGCGCAGCATGTTCCTCGGCTATCTCTACTCGTTTTCGAAGCTGCCCGAGCAGCCGATGCATGCGCGTCCGGCAGACGAGCGCGTCGGTTATTTCACGACGGAGGTGCTCGACTTCACGTCCGACATTCCGCGCATTCCCGTCCGCCGCTACGCGAACCGCTGGCGTCTGGAGAAGAAGGATCCCGCGGCGGCGCTGTCGGAGCCCGTGCAGCCGATCGTGTTCTGGATCGACCGCAACGTCCCGGTCCGCTATCGCGAGCCGATCCGGCAGGGCATCCTCGAATGGAACAAGGCGTTCGAGCGTATCGGATTCAAGGATGCGATCCGCGTCGAGGTGCAGCCCGACGACGCCGATTTCGACACGGCGGACATTCGCCATGCGTCGGTGCGCTGGCAGACGGTGGCGAAGACGTCGTACGGCGCGATCGGGCCTTCGGTCGTCGATCCGCGCACCGGCGAGATCCTGGACGCCGACATCGGCATCGATGCCAACAACGTGCGTGTCGTGCGCAATCTTCGTCACGAATACCTGCCGCAGCGCCGCGACGCGTTCGCGCAGGCGCAGGCGATGCAGACGACGGCGCTCGACGAGCGCAACTGCACGTACGAGCAGGCTGCGACGGAGGAAGCGGCGTTCGGACTTTCACTGCTCGAAGCGCGCGGCGAAATCGGCGCGGACAGCCCGGACGTCGACCGTTTCGTGGACATGTTCCTGAAGAACGTGACGATGCACGAGGTCGGCCACACGCTCGGGCTGCGGCATAACTTCCGCGCGTCGACCGTCTACAGCGACGCGCAGCTTGAGGATGCCGGCTTCACGGCAACCCACGGCATCTCGGGCTCGGTGATGGAGTACAACCCCTGGAATCTCGCGGTGAAAGGCGAGAAGCAGGGCGAATACGCGATGTCCACGCTAGGACCGTACGACTACTGGGCGATCGAATACGCGTACAAGGCCATTCCGGCCGAGCAGGAACCGGCCGAGCTCGCGAAGATCGCCTCCCGCTCCAGCGAAACGGAGCTCGCGTTTTCGACGGACGAGGATGTCGCGTATTTCGCCGTCGATCCGGCGGTGAATCAGCTCGATCTCGGACGTGATCCGCTCGCGTACGCGAAAAAGCGCCTCGCGCTCGTTCGCGAGCTGTGGCAGCGCACCGAGCATCTCGAGCTCGGCGCGGGCGAAAGCTATTCGGTGCTGCGGCGGAATTTCACGCGCGGCCTGAACGAGGCGAGCCAGGGCGCGCTCTACGCGTCGAAGTACGTCGGCGGCCTCACCACGCTGCGCGATCGCGCCGGCAGCGGTCGCCAGCCGCTGATGCCGGTCGACGCGACCAAGCAGCGCGCGGCGCTCGACATGCTGGCGAACGAGGTGCTGTCCACGGACAGCTTCAATTTCCCGCCGGCGTTCCTGCGCCGGATGGCGGTGTCGACGTTCGACATCGAGGACGCGAAGGAGCTGGGCCGCGGCGCGCCGCCGCTCGATCTTCCGATCGACCAGCAGGTGCTCGGTTTGCAGCGCGGCGTGCTCGACACGCTGATGAGCCCCGCCATCGCGCAGCGCCTGCTGAACAACGCTGCGAAGGTGGACAATCCCAAGGATGCGCTGACGCTCGCCGATCTCTACGCGCGTTTGCACGGCGCGGTCTGGAGCGAGCTTGCAAGCGGCAAGGACATCACGCTCTTTCGCCGCAACCTGCAGCGCGAGTACGCGACGCGCGTCGCGGGCGCGCTGCTGAAGCCGACGGCCTCGATGCCGGCGGACGCGCGCGCGCTGATGCGCGCCGACGCGACGAAGCTGCGCTCGGAGCTGGCGCGCGTTCCCGCACGGAAGCTTTCGGCCGAGGCGAAGGCGCACGTCGCCGAGATGACGTCGCTACTGGACGAGGCGCAAAAAGCGCCGATCGTCCGCCAGGCGATTTGACGCCGCCGCCGCGGCGAGCAAGGGGCACGGCGCGTACCGCGCCGTCGTTGCGCCCGGCCGCGGCCGATCGCCGTACGACGCAAACGCTGTCGCTCGCACCGGTCGACAATCGCGCGCTTGCCAATCTCTGTGGGCCGCTCGACGCGAACCTGCGGCAGATCGAAGCCGCGCTCGACGTCGCGATCACGCGTCGCGGCGCCGATTTCACGGTGACCGGGGCATCCGCGCAGGCCGCGCAGGGCGTGCGCGCGCTCGGCCGTTTCTACGCCGACGCGGCGAAGCCGCTTTCCGTCGATGACATTCAGCTCGGCCTCGTCGAAATCGCCGCGCAGGCGCCGCACGGCGAGCACGATGCGATGGAGCGGTCGCCCGAGCGCGGCGTGCCCGCCGACACGGCGTTCGAGCCGGCGCAGGAAGGCGGGCCGATGCTGCGCACGCGTCGCGCAGACCTGCACGGCCGCACGCCGAACCAGGTCGCGTACCTGGAAGCGATCAAGGCGCACGACCTCTCGTTCGGCATCGGGCCAGCGGGCACGGGCAAGACGTACCTCGCCGTGGCCTGCGCGGTCGATGCACTCGAGCGCGATGCGGTGAAGCGCATCGTGCTGGTGCGCCCGGCGGTCGAAGCCGGCGAACGACTCGGCTTCCTGCCTGGCGATCTCGCGCAGAAAGTCGACCCGTACCTGCGGCCGCTCTTCGACGCGCTCTACGACCTGATGGGCTTCGACAAGGCGGCGAAGCTGCTGGAGCGGCAGACGATCGAGCTCGCACCGCTCGCCTACATGCGCGGACGCACGCTGAACCACTCGTTCATCATCCTCGACGAGGCACAGAACACCACGCCCGAGCAGATGAAGATGTTCCTGACGCGCATCGGCTTCGGGACCAAGGCCGTCGTCACCGGCGACATCACGCAGATCGATCTCGGGCGCGGCCAGAAGAGCGGATTGATCGAGGCGGAACGCGTGCTCGCCGGCGTGCGCGGCCTTGCGTTCGTGCGCTTCACGAGCGCCGACGTCGTTCGCCATCCGCTCGTGCAGAAGATCATCGACGCCTACGAACGCGACACGGATGCGTAAAGGCGGGCCGCGGCTCGCTCTCGCCGTGCAGCGGATCCTCGATGCCGACGGCGTGCCCGCGGACGCGACGCTGCGCCGCTACGCGCGCGCCGCGTGCGAGCGCGACGCACGGGTCACGCTGCGCATCGTCGACGGTCGCGAAGGCCGCGCGCTCAACCGCCGCTACCGCGGGCGCGACCGCGCGACGAACGTCCTGACATTCGTGTACGATGACGGGGCGTCGCTTGCAGGCGACATCGTACTGTGCGCGCCAGTCGTGGCAACGGAAGCGCGTGCGCAGCGGAAGTCGCTCGCGGCGCACTACGCGCATCTGGTGATCCACGGCATGCTGCATCTGCAGGGTTACGACCACGAGCGCGACGACGACGCGGCCCGCATGGAAGCGCGCGAAGCCGCGCTGTTGCGCGCCCTGGGCTACGGCGACCCGTACGCCGGCTGATGGCGACGCCGCTCGATCCGGGGGACGAGAAACCGACGCTGCTCGAACGGCTGTCGGCGTTCCTCACCCGCGAGCCGGAGGACCGCGACGAGCTTATCGCGCTGCTGCGCGGCGCGTTCGAGCGCCGCCTGCTCGATGCCGATGCGCTGTCGATGATCGAGGGCGTGCTGTCGGTGTCCGAGGCGACGGTGCGCGACATCATGATCCCGCGCGCGCAAATGGACTGCGTGTCGATCGACGACGCGCCGCCGGACTTCATGCCGCTCATCATCGACACGAAGCACTCGCGCTTCCCGGTGATCGGCGAGTCGAAGGACGACGTGATCGGCATCCTGCTCGCGAAGGAGCTGCTCAATTATTACGCGAACCCCGAGGCGTTCAGCCTGCGCGAGACGCTGCGCCCGGCGGTGTTCGTGCCCGAGTCCAAGCGCCTCAACGTGCTGCTGCGCGAGTTCCGCGCCAATCGCAATCACATCGCGATCGTCGTCGACGAGTACGGCGGCGTGTCGGGCCTCGTCACGATCGAGGACGTGCTGGAGCAGATCGTCGGCGACATCGAGGATGAGTACGATTTCGACGAAAGCGAGGACAACATCATTCCCGAGGCCGGCGGCCGCTTTCGCGTGAAGGCGCAGACCGAGATCGAGGATTTCAACGCGCAGTTGGGCACGGCGTTCGAGGACGATGAATTCGACACCGTGGGCGGACTGCTGCTGAAAGCGTTCGGCCGCCTGCCGAAGCGCGGCGAGGCGACGACGCTCGGCGGCTTCCGCTTTCGCGTGCTGCGCGCGGACAGCCGGCGGCTGTACACGCTGCAGGCGGAGCGGCTGGCGCCGCCACCCGGCAGCGAGGAAGGTGCGCCATAGCGACGCTCACCCGATGACGTTCGCACGCGGCCTGCCGTTGCTAGCCGCGGCGGGCGCTGGCGCGTGCACGGTGTTCGCATTCGCACCGTTCGCTGTGCCCGGCGTGGCGCTCGCGACGCTCACGCTGCTGCTCTGGCTATGGTCGCATGCGCCGATGCCGCGCGACGGCGCGTTGCTCGGGCTTGCGTTCGGGGTGGGCCTCTTCGGAGCGGGCTCGTCATGGCTGTACATCGCGATCGAGGCATTCGGCGGCATGCCGCCGTGGCTTGCCGCGATCTCGATCGCGATGCTGACCGTCTATCTCGCGCTGTGGCCGGCGCTCGCGGGCTACCTGGCCGTACGGCTTGCGCCGGCCGGATCGCTGCGGCGGCTTCTGATCGGCGCTGGCGCGTTCACGCTCGCCGAATGGATCCGCGGCTACCTGTTCACCGGCTTTCCGTGGCTAGCGCTCGGCTACACGCAGGTGCCGGGCGGTGCGTTCGCCGGGTATGCGCCGCTCGGAGGCGTCTACGTCGTCACGCTCGTGCTCGTGCTGGCCGCCGCGCTGCTCGCTTATCTGGTGGACGCAATGCCGCGCAACGCGCGCTGGACGATTGCGCTTTGCGCGATCGGCATCGGCGTGCTGGCTGCCATCGGCATCGCGGCCGCGCGCATCGAATGGACGCGACCCGCGGGCGCGCCGCTCGCGGTGTCGCTCGTACAGGGCAACGTGCTGCAGGGCGTCAAGTTCGATCCGCAGTTTCGCGCGACGACATTCGACCGCTATCTGGGCCTCGTCGAGCAGAGCCGCGGCCGGCTCGTCGTGCTGCCGGAAAGCGCGTTCCCGATGTTCTCGGACGAGGTGCCCGACACGGTGCTGCTGTCGCTGATCCGGATGGCAAGCGCGCGCAACGGCGACGTGCTGCTCGGCCTGTTCACGGCGGAGCCGCCCGAGCCGGGAAGCGACGAGCCGCGCTACTACAACACCGTCGTCGCGCTTGGCGACAGCGACCTGCAGTTCTACCGGAAGAATCATCTGGTCCCGTTCGGCGAGACGATTCCGCTCAAGCCGGTCATCGGCTGGTTCGTGCGGTCGGTGTTGCACATTCCGCTCGCCGATCAGGCGCGCGGAGGCGCCGCCCAGCCGGCATTGCGCGTCGCTGGCCAGCGCGTCGCCGTGAACATCTGCTACGAGGACGCGTTCGGCGCCGAGCTGATCCACGGCGCGCGCGAAGCGCACCTGCTCGTCAACGTCACCAACGACGCGTGGTACGGCCATTCGATCGCCGCCGAGCAGCACAATCAGATCGCCGCGATGCGCGCGCTCGAGCTCGGACGGCCGATGCTGCGCGCGACCAACACGGGCATCACGTCGGCGATCGACGAACGCGGCCGCGAGATCGCGCGCCTGCCGTGGTTCACGAGCGGCGTCCTCGAAGTGTCGATCGCCGGACGCGAAGGCTACACGCCGTACCTGCGCTACGGCGACGTGCCGATGCTCGCGCTCGCGCTGCTGTTCGTCGCGTTGCCGGCATTGCGCCGCCGTTCGGTGTCGGAGGTGTAACCCTCAGTGTCGGAGGTGACTCCCGAGTGTCTGACACCGCAAGGTAAAATTCGCCGGTTTCGCACTCGACCCGGGTTCATCGTGCCGACGTTCCAGCAATTGATTCTTTCGCTGCAGCAGTACTGGGACCGGCAGGGATGCGCATTGCTGCAGCCGTACGACATGGAGGTCGGTGCTGGCACGTCGCACACGGCGACGTTCCTGCGCGCGCTCGGCCCCGAGCCGTGGCGCGCCGCGTACGTGCAGCCGTCGCGCCGCCCGAAGGACGGCCGCTACGGCGAAAATCCGAACCGGATGCAGCATTACTACCAGTACCAGGTGGTGCTGAAGCCTTCGCCCGCCGACATTCTCGATCTGTATCTCGGCTCGCTCGAGGCATTGGGCTTCGATCTCCGCGCGAACGATGTTCGCTTCGTCGAGGACGACTGGGAGAATCCGACGCTTGGTGCATGGGGGCTCGGCTGGGAGGTCTGGCTGAACGGCATGGAGGTGACGCAGCTCACGTACTTCCAGCAGGTCGGCGGGCTCGATTGCAATCCGGTTACCGGCGAGATCACGTACGGCCTCGAGCGCCTCGCCATGTACCTGCAGGGCAAGGAGAACGTGTTCGACCTGGTCTGGACGACGCCGCAAAACGGCAACGGGCGCGCCCTCACCTACCGCGACGTGTATCACCAGAACGAGGTCGAGCAGTCGACTTACAACTTCGAGCAATCGAACGCGCCGAAGCTTGCCGAGCTTTTCGCCTTTTTCGAAAGCGAGGCGAAGCGGCTGCTCGAAGCCAGGCTGCCGCTGCCCGGCTACGAGATGATCCTGAAGGCGGCGCACACGTTCAACCTGCTCGACGCGCGCGGCGCAATCTCGGTCACCGAGCGCGCCGCGTACATCGGCCGCATTCGCGCATTGTCGCGTCAGGTCGCGCAGGCGTACGTCGATTCGCGGGAGGCGCAGGGCTTTCCGATGCTGCCCGCAGACCTTCGTACGGAACGCGCTGCGGCATGACCGCGCAGAGGCACGCGACGCTCGCGGTCGAGCTCGTCACCGAAGAGCTGCCGCCGAAGGCGCTGAAAGCGCTCGGCGTGGCGTTCGCCGACACGCTGGCGGCTGAATTGAAGCGGCGCGGCCTTTTGACGGAACGCTCCGCCGTCACGTCGTTCGCAACGCCGCGCCGGCTTGCGGTCGCGATCTCGCACGTGACCGGTGTCGCGCCCGACAAGACGGCGATCGATAAGCTGATGCCGGCGAAAGTCGCGCGCGACGCGAGCGGCCAGCCGAGCGAAGCGCTGCGCCGGAAGCTTGCCGCGCTCGGTCGCGCGCAACTTACCACGGCTTCGCTCGAGGCACGCGACGGGTCCGATCGCCTCTACGTCGAGAGCGACGGCAAGGCCGATTACGTCTATCTGTCTCGGCTCGTGAACGGCGAGCCGCTCGACCGCGCGTTGCAGGAAGCGCTGGCGATCACGATCGAGCGCCTGCCGATTCCCAAGGTGATGCGCTACGCCGCACCGGGCCGCTATTTCAACGACGTGGCGTTCGTGCGCCCCGCGCATCGGCTGCTCGCGCTGCACGGTGCCGCGACGGTGCACGTGAGCGCGCTCGGACTCGCGGCGGGCAACGTGACGTCGGGCCACCGCTTCATGTCCCGCGATGGCATCGTCGTGGCGACCGCAGACGCCTACGCGCCGACGCTGGAAGCGGAAGGCAAGGTGATGCCCGAGTTCGCACAGCGCCGCACGGCGATCGTGGAACGGCTGGAACGCGCAGCCGCCGGCGCGACGGTCGTCATGCCCGACGCGCTGCTCGACGAGGTAACAGCGCTCGTCGAGTGGCCTACCGTGCATGCCGGCACGTTCGACGCGGCATTCCTCGCCGTGCCGCCGGAATGCCTGATCCTGACGATGCAGCAGAACCAGAAATACTTCGCGCTCGCCGGCGCCGACGGCGTGCTGACGAACCGCTTTCTGATGGTGAGCAACCTCGAGACGCCCGATCCTGCGGCGATCGTTCACGGCAACGAGCGCGTGCTGCGCGCGCGCCTCGCCGATGCGCGCTTCTTCTTCGACCAGGATCGGCGCGAGCCGCTTGCGGCGCGTGTCGCGCGGTTCTCCGGCATCGTCTATCACAACAAGCTCGGTACGCTTGCCGACCGCGTCGAGCGGCTGCGCTTCCTCGCGCGCAACATCGGACCGCGCATCGGCGCCGATCATGCGCTGTCCGACCGTGCCGCGCTGCTCGCGAAGGCGGATCTCGTCACCGACATGATCGGCGAATTTCCCGAGCTGCAGGGGACGATGGGCCGCTACTACGCGCAGGGCGACGGCGAGCCGCCCGAAGTCGTGGACGCGATCGCGCAGCATTACTGGCCGCGCCATGCCGGCGACTGGTTGCCCGAAGCGCCGGTCGCGCAGGCGGTCGCCCTGGCCGACAAGCTCGAAACGCTCGCGGGACTGTTCGGCATCGGCGCGCTGCCCACCGGCGACAAGGATCCGTTCGGCTTGCGTCGCGCGGCGATCGGCGTGCTGCGAATCATCATGGAAAAGCGCCTCGCGCTGCCGCTCGCGCCGCTATTGGGGCTCGCGTTCCAGGCATTCAACCAGGTCGCCGCGACCAGGCCGGTGCCCGAGCAGGTCGCGGACTTTCTCTACGACCGCTTGCGCAGTCACCTGCGCGATGTCGGTTACACGCCGAACCAGATCGAGGCAGTGCTCTCGCAGCGGCCGCAGCGCATCGACCTCGTCCCCGAGCTGCTCGCCGCGGTGAAGGCGTTCGAGGCGCTGCCCGAAGCCGATGCGCTGTCGGCGGCGAACAAGCGCATCGTCAACATCCTGAAGAAAAGCGGCGGCGAAGCCGCGGCCGGCATCGACGTCGAGCGCCTCACCGACGGCGCCGAGCGTGACCTGTGGCATTCGTTCGAGACGCTCGCACCCGAAGTCGACCGCCACTACGCGAGCGGCGACTACACCAGCGCGCTGCGCACGCTCGCTTCCGCGAAGCCGGTCGTCGACCGCTTTTTCGACGACGTCATGGTGATGGTCGACGACGCCGAAATCCGCGCGAACCGGCTCGCGCTGCTTTATCGTGTTGCGACGACGATGAACCGCGTCGCCGACATCTCGAAGCTCGCGGCCTGAGCGTCAGGCGCGCCGGCCGATGGTCCAATTCGCGTCCGAAGCTGTCGTACAGACGCGCGCCGCCAAGCTGATCGTGCTCGACCGCGACGGCGTCATCAATCACGACAGCGATCAGTTCATCAAGTCGCCCGACGAGTGGCGGCCGGTCCCCGGCAGCCTCGAGGCAATCGCGCGCCTCAACCATGCGGGTTTTCGCGTCGTCGTCGCGACGAACCAGTCGGGCGTCGGTCGCGGGCTGCTCGATTTCGCGACGCTCAATGCGATCCACGACAAGATGCATCGCGCGCTCGCGCATGCGGGTGGGCGCGTCGACGCGGTGTTCTACTGCCCGCATACGGCCGATGCGCGCTGCGAATGCCGCAAGCCGAAGGCGGGGATGCTGCAGGAGATCGGCGTTCGCTTCAACGTGAGCATGTCCGGGATCCCCTGCGTAGGGGACGGCCTGCGCGACCTGCAGGCGGCGCAGACCGTCGGCGCGCAGCCGATGCTCGTGCTGACCGGCAAGGGCGAGAAAACGTTGCGCGAAGGCGGCTTTCCGAAGAACACGGTGATCTTTCCCGACCTCGCGTTTGCGGCGTCGGCCCTTCTCGCGGGGGACTAGCGTGAGCCATTGCGTATCGCCAAACTAGCGCGCGCATGGCATCTACGCTGCGCTCGCTCGCTTTCGCGCTGTTCCAGATTTTCGTCACGCCGCCCTACGCGGTGTCGATCCTCCTGCTCGCCTGGCTGCCGCGCGTCACTCGCTACCGCTACATCACGCTCTGGTGCGCGCTCAACCTGTGGGCGGCGCGCTGGATCTGCGGCATCAGGCACCGCGTCGTCGGCGCCGAGAACGTCCCGGACACGCCGCTCATCGTCGCCTGCAAGCACAGCTCGACCTGGGAGACGCTGTTCCTGTCGCGCTACCTGCCACCGCTCGCGTACGTCGCGAAAAAGGAGCTGCTCGCGCTGCCGTTCTTCGGCTGGGGATTCCGCCTTGCGTCTCCGATCACGATCGATCGCAGCGCGGGACAGGACGCGATGGTGCAGATCGCCGCACAGGGACGCGAGCGCTTCGCACAGGGCTTCTGGATCATTCTTTATCCGGAGGGAACGCGGATTCCCGTCGGCCGGCGCGTCCGCTACAAGACCGGCGCAGCGCGGCTCGCGGTCGACATGCAGGTGCCGATCCTGCCGATCGCGCACAACGCGGGTTACCTGTGGCCGAAGGGCTTCATGGGCAAGCGGCCGGGGACGATCACGATGTCGGTCGGCAAGCCGATTGCGGTCGGGGGCAAGAGTCCCGCCGAGCTGATGCTCGCGGTCGAGACGTGGATCGAGGACGAAGTGGCGCGACTCGGGCCGGCTGAGCGAACATGAGGAGCGCGGCCGCGCCGCAGCGGCGGCGGATCGTGCTCGCAGGCCGAACGGTCGATTACGATCTGGTTCGTGCACGGCGCCGCTCGATCGGCATGGAAGTGAATCTCGACGGCCTGACCGTGCGCGCGCCACGATGGGTTCCGCTGCGCGAGATCGAGGCCGCACTCGCGGAGCGCGCGCAATGGATCGTTCGCTCGCTCGACGAATGGCAATCGCGCCGCCGCGACGTCATGCCGCGCGAATGGAAATCCGGCGCGCCGATCGTCTATCGCGGCGAGCGGCTCGAGCTCGCCGTGCACCGTTCGCGGCAGCCGGCGATCGCGGCCGATCTCTTCCATCTGACCGTTCGACACCCGCATGCCGACGACGAGCGGCAGGTGGCGGCGTGCGTCGCCGACTGGCTGAAGGCTCAGGCGGCCGCGCTCGTTGCCGCGCGCGTCGCCGACTACGTGCGTCGCATCGCGATGCAGCCGCTTTCGGTGCGGATTTCCAACGCGCGGAGCGAATGGGGCAGCTGCAACGCCAAAGGCGAGATCCGGCTCAACTGGCGGCTCGTGCAACTGCCGCCGATGCTCGCCGAATACGTCGTCGCGCACGAGGTCGCGCACATGGTCGAGCTCAATCATTCGGCGCGCTTCTGGGCGCTCGTCGAATCGCTGTTGCCGGGACACGCGGCGTTGCGGCGCGACCTCGACGACTGGACTGCGCTGCTCGCGGCGTGAGCCTGCATGAGTGGGTCTCTAAGACGTCTCGGAGACGTCTCAGACACCCGCTACGGGTCTCGCGGCGCGGGCAGCTCGGGCATGCGGACAGTGATGCGCGCCTGCAACTTCAGCAGGCGCACGAGCGTGGCGGCGAGCTCGTCGCGGCCGCGCGCATCGCGCCATTTGCCGTCGTCAGGCCGGAAGTGCAGCCCGCCGCTTTTCGCGGCGACCCAGATCTCGCGATTGGGCACGTGGCGGTTGACGATGATGCGGCTGCCGTCGTCGCATTCGATCGTCAGAACGCCGTCGTTCAGGCTCCAGTCGAGATCGGCATCGCTCGTCTCGAGCGCGGCGTCGAGCGCGAGCCCGATCTTGTCGAGCGTCGCGTCGGCGGCGGCGATGAATGCAGAGTCGTCCACGATGCGTGCTAGGATTTGCTTCGCCGTTTCGCATCGATCCGCTTGCGGTCAACGCCCCGTTCTGGCTGCTCGCGCAACGTCCTCGAAACGGCCACGTCACGATGTTACGTCAATTCAATCGCCGGAGTGCGCCGAGGATCGCGCTGGCGCTCGCGCTGGTCTGCGGCGTCGCCGCGTGCGGCATCAAGGGGCCGCTTCGTCCGGCGCCGAAGACCGAGGCGGCGCCGTCTTCGCCGCCGCCGATCGACAATCCGGCGACACCGCCGGCCACGACGTCTCCCGCGCTTCCACCGCCGTCGTCTTCGTCCGAACGCAGGCCGTGACCGCGACGGGCCGCCCCGAAGTGCCGGTGGCACTCGCTGTCATCGTGGAGGATCGGTCAACCCGCGCGACGGGCGTTCCCGAAGCGCGGGTGGCGCTCTCTGTCATCGTCGAGGGGCAATGAGCGGATTCCATTACGCCGGCGGCGAGCTCTGCGCCGAAGGTGTGACCCTGTCCGTGCTCGCCGAGCGCTTCGGCACGCCGCTGTACGTCTATTCGCGCGCGCTGCTCGAAGAGGGGTTCACGTCGTTCGACGGCGCGTTCGCCGCGCATCCGCATCTCGTCTGCTATGCGATGAAGGCGAACTCGTCGCTCGCGATCGTCGATCTGTTCGGGCGCCTCGGCAGCGGGTTCGACATCGTGTCAGGCGGAGAGCTCGCGCGCGTGGTGGCCGCCGGAGCCGACCCGCGCAAGGTGGTGTTCTCCGGCGTCGGCAAGTCGGCGACGGAGATGGAGGCCGCGCTCGCCGCCGACATCCTTTGCTTCAACGTCGAATCCGCGAGCGAGCTCGATCAGCTCGCTGCCGTCGCGGCGCGCGTCGGCAAGGTGGCGCCGGTGAGCTTTCGCGTGAATCCGGACGTCGACCCGCTCACGCACCCGTACATCTCGACCGGGCTCGAGAAGAGCAAGTTTGGCGTCGCATTCGCGGACGCTCCGCTGCTCTACCGCCGCGCCGCGCGCATGCCGTCGATCGACGTGCGCGGCATCGACATGCACATCGGATCGCAGATCACCGATCTCGGGCCGTACCGCGAAGCGGCGGGACGGCTCTTCTCGCTGGTCGACTCGCTCGCGGCCGAAGGCATCGCGCTCGCGCACGTCGATATCGGCGGCGGTCTCGGCATCCGCTATCGCGACGAAACGCCCGCGGCGGTCGGCGATTACGCGGCGATGATCCTCGCGCTGTTCCGCGGGCGGCGCGAGCGGCTGCTGCTCGAGCCCGGTCGGCGCCTGGTCGCCGACGCCGGCATTCTGCTGACGCGCGTGCGCGTGCTGAAGCCCGGCACGGCGCGCAACTTCGCCGTCGTCGACGCGGCGATGAACGACCTGCTGCGACCGGCGTTGTACGACGCGTGGCATGCCGTCGATCCGGTGCGGCCGCGCACCGGCGGCGCGATTGCAATGGACATCGTCGGACCTGTCTGCGAAAGCGCCGATTTCCTGGCGCTCGATCGCTCGCTCACGCTCGCCGAAGGCGATCTGCTCGCCGTGCGCGCCGCAGGCGCGTACGCGATGGCGATGAGCTCCAACTACAACTCGCGTCCGCGCGCCTGCGAAGTGCTCGTCGACGGCGACGTGGCGCACGTGATCAGGCGCCGCGAAACCCTCGCCGACCTTTTCGCGCACGAGGCGCGCCTGCCGCCGCGCGACACGCGCGTTTAGCGCGAAACATGCTCCGAATGTGGTGTGCGAATACGCAACAGTGGGGTTGCGGGCGGAACGAACGGCGGCTCAAATCTTGCAAATGGCCGAAACGTGGCTACAATGCTGGCAGCAGGTGGGAATGGATTTGTCAAGGGGTCGGCTCGAAAATAGTTGCAGCGAGCGCGGATTCCCCGGCAAGCCTGAGACACCTGCGAGTGTTGGACCATAACAGTCACATGAACTCAGACAGGAGATGCAAAGATGATGGCTGACATGATGTCGATGATGACGCCTTCGGCTCCGGCCGCGGCGCCGAAGAAGAAGGCGAAGAAGCGCAAGGCGGCACCGAAGAAGTCGGCCGCCAAGAAGTCCACGAAGCGCAAGGCGACGAAGAAGCGGTCGGCCAAGAAGGCGACCAAGAAGCGCGCCGCCCCGAAGAAGCGGGCTGCGAAGAAGTCGACCAAGCGCAAGGCGACG
>DATEIQ010000194.1:0-4319 GCA_035278845.1 Casimicrobiaceae bacterium
TGCTTCTACAGGCGACGGCCCGATGGTGCCCGGAAGCTCCATGCCTGTCGATGCGACGAACCCCGGCAATTGCGTCGGCATTGCACCTACGCACTCCCCAAATCGACCGATCCGAAGCCCCGCAAGGTGTCCCTGGGTTCCGCGTGGGGTTCAGTGCGCCCGCAGGGCGCGGGCTGCTTCAGCGCGCCAGGGGCCGCACGTAGTTCGGCAGCGCCAGGACGGCGCGATAGGTGTCGCCGTTGATGAACTGCAGATCGCCGATGCCGCGCTGCGCGATGCGCAGGTCGACGTCGCTCGTCTGCAGCACGCGCGGATCGAGGCTCGCCGAGCAGCACGCCATCATCCAGCTCCCTCCGTACAGCGGTACCGCCGTCATGAAGGGGGCAACCACCGCGAACGCGCGGCGCAGCTCGGCGAGCGTCTCGCGCACGCGGTCAGGATGGGCAACGGGACTGCCGACGTGCATCGTCATCGCGCCCTGCGGCCCGAGCCGCGCAGCGCAGGCCGCGTAGAACTCGGGCGTGTAGAGCGCCGTCGACGGACCGCCCGGATCGGTCAGGTCGAGCACGACAAGGTCGAACGCGTCGCGCGTGTCCATGACGAAGCGGAAGCCGTCGCCGATGCGGATCGTCACGCGCGGATCGTCGAGCGCGCCGCGATGCACGGCCTGCAGGTGCTCACGCGAGATATCGATCACCGTCTGGTCGATCTCGGCGATCGTCACCGCGCGCACCGAGGGATACTTGAGCAGCTCCTCGGCCGATCCGCCGTCGCCGCCGCCGACGATCAGCGCGCGCTCGGGGCCCGGATGCGCGAGTGCTGCGACGTGGATCATGTTCTCGTGATAGAAGAACTCGTCGCGCTCCGACGTCATGAAGTGGCCGTCGAGGCGGAACAGCTTGCCGAACGGCACGCTGTCGTGCACCTCGACGTCCTGGTACGCGGAACGAAAGCGCGCGAGCGTTCCCGCCGAGCGCACGAACATGCCCCAGTCGTCGGTCATGTACTCGATCATCACGCCGGGCGCGAAATCGCCCGGCGGCGCACTGCCTGTCATGCCCCGATCGTTTGCGCGCGCACGTCAACCGCGCGTTCGGCTGGCGGCACCTGTGCGCCGTTGTCGCGCCCGCCGCGCAGAATGGCTTGGAAGCGCTTTCGCTGCGGCCGCAACGCCGCCTCCAGCGCCTTGAACACGCGCTCGGCCTTCTCCGTGTTGTCGGTCGTGTAGTTGCACACGTAGACGTCGACGGTCACGAAGCCCGCTTCGGGCCACGTATGAATGGCGAGGTGCGACTCCGCGAGCAGCACCGTGCCGGTGACGCCCTGGGGCTCGAATTGAAAGAAGCGGTCGCCGACGATCGTCAATCCCGAGTCGTCGACCGCGCGGCGGCACAGATCACGCAATGCATCGGCCTGCGTCAGCAAAGGTTCGTCGGCGGGGCAACCGTACCATTCACCCAGGAGATGGATTCCTTCCATCGCATAAACCCTCCAGGAGCTATCCGCGCGGGCGTCTTCCGGATCCCGGAGCAACCGTTGCTGTGTGTCGTCGTGACGAAGCGATGCGGCGAAAAGCCGCTTCGATCGCCGGTGTATTCGATACCACTCCCGCGCTCTCGCGCGAAATCGAAACGGGAAATTATGGCACAATAGTCGTGGTTCCGCCATAGAATTCAAGACCTTCGCGCCGCCCACCGAGTACGGATGGCGGCGGCGCGCCCCGACGCCTTCCGAAATGCCCGATTCCGGCACGCGCACTCCAAACGCCGCACAGGCGACCGACACCGATCTCGCCAACGCGATTCGCTTTCTCGCGCTTGACGCTGTGGAAGCGGCGAAATCCGGGCATCCCGGGATGCCGATGGGGATGGCGGAAATCGCCGTCGCGCTATGGATGCGCCACCTGCGGCACGATCCGAACGATCCGCACTGGCCCGATCGCGACCGCTTCGTGCTGTCGAACGGACATGGCTCGATGCTGCAGTACGCGCTGCTGCACCTGTCGGGCTACCACCTGCCGCTCGACGAGTTGCGCCATTTCCGGCAACTGCACTCGAAAACGCCCGGACATCCCGAGGTCGGTCTCACGCCGGGCGTCGAAACGACGACCGGTCCGCTCGGACAGGGACTCGCCAACGCGGTCGGCATGGCGCTCGCCGAGCGCCTGCTCGCCGCGCAATTCAATCGCGACGGGCACGCGATCGTCGATCACTACACGTATGTCTTCGCCGGCGACGGCTGCCTGATGGAGGGGATCTCGCACGAGGCCTGCTCGCTCGCCGGCACGCTGGGCCTTGGCAAGCTGATCGCGTTCTACGACGACAACGGCATCTCGATCGACGGCGAAACGCGCGGCTGGTTCACCGACGACACGCCGAAGCGATTCGAGGCCTACGGCTGGCACGTCGTGCCGAACGTCGACGGCCACGACGTCGAGGCGGTGAGCCTTGCGATCGCCGCCGGCAAGGCCGAAAAAGCGCGGCCGACGCTGATCTGCTGCAAGACGATCATCGGCAAGGGTGCGCCCACGAAGGCTGGCACCGCCGACACGCACGGTGCCGCGCTGGGCGAGCGCGAGGTCGCCGCGACACGCGCAGCGCTTGGCTGGCCGTCTCCGCCGTTCGAGATCCCGCAAACCATCCGCGACCGGTGGGATGCGCGCGCGCGCGGCGCCGCGGACGAGCGCGAATGGTCAGGACGCTTTGCCCGCTACGCCGAGGCCTATCCCGATCTCGCCGCCGAGTTCACCCGCCGCACCGCCGGCAAGCTGCCCGAGGGCTTCGCGAAGGTCGCGACGGAACTCGTGCGCGCGCAGGCGGCGAAGGGCGAGTCGGTCGCGACGCGGAAGGCTTCGCAGCAGGCCATCGAAGCCTTCGCGAAGGTGCTGCCCGAGATGATCGGCGGCTCTGCCGACCTGACCGGATCGGTGTTCACGAACTGGTCGGGCAGCGTCGCCGTGTCTGCTTCGCAGCCTGGCAATTACGTGAATTTCGGCGTGCGCGAATTCGCGATGGCGGCCATCGCCAACGGCCTCGCGCTGCACGGCGGCTTCATTCCGTACACGGGAACGTTCCTGACGTTCTCCGACTACATGCGCAACGCCGTGCGCATGGCGGCGCTGATGAAGCTGCGGTCGATCTTCGTGTTCACGCACGACTCGATCGGCCTCGGCGAGGATGGACCCACGCACCAGTCGATCGAGCACGCGGCCAGCCTGCGGCTGATCCCGCAACTCGACGTCTGGCGCCCCTGCGACACCGTCGAGACGGCCGTCGCGTGGGCGCATGCGCTCGCGCGAGCCGACGGTCCGTCGGCGCTCCTGTTCACGCGGCAGACCGTCGCGTTCTCGCCGCGCGATGCCGCGGCGATCGATTCGATCGCGCGCGGCGGCTACATACTTGCAGACTTCGGCAACGGCGCGGCCCGCGCGATCGTGATCGCCACCGGATCGGAAGTGCCGCTCGCGCTTCGTGCCCGCGAATTGCTCGCCAGGGACGGCATTGGCGTGCGCGTCGTGTCGATGCCATGCACGCAGATCTTCGACCGCCAGGACGAAGGCTACCGCCGCACCGTGCTGCCTGCGGGCGTCGCGCGCCTCGCGGTCGAAGCGGGCGCAACGGACGGCTGGCGCAAGTACGTCGGCGCAATCGACGACCCGCGCGCCGCGGTGGTCGGCATCGACCGGTTCGGCGAATCGGCGCCCGCCGCCCCTCTGTTCCAGTACTTCGGCTTCACGGCCGAGCATGTCGCCGATGCGGTGCGCCGCATCGTGCACCCGGAAAGGACCTCCGCATGACGATCAAGGTTGCCATCAACGGCTACGGCCGCATCGGGCGCAACATCCTGCGCGCCCACTACGAGGACGGGCGCAAGCACGATCTCGCCATCGTCGCGATCAACGATCTCGGGAGTCCCGAGACCAACGCGCATCTCACGCGCTACGACACCGCGCACGGCAAGTTTCCCGAGCGCGTCGACGTCGAGGGTGACGCCATGATCGTCGCGGGCGACCGCATCCGCGTGTTCGCGGAGCGCGACCCCGCGAAGCTGCCGTGGGGCTCGCTCGGCGTCGACGTCGTACTCGAATGCACCGGTTTTTTCACGAGCAAGGAAAAGGCGTCCTCGCATTTGAAGGGCGGCGCGCGCAAGGTGATCATTTCCGCGCCAGGCGGCAAGGACGTCGACGCCACCGTCGTCTACGGCGTCAATCATCAGAAGCTCAAGGCGTCGGACACGGTGATCTCCAACGCGTCGTGCACGACCAACTGTCTCGCGCCGCTCGTTGCGCCGCTGCACCAGAAGATCGGCATCCTGAACGG
>DATEIQ010000195.1:0-8112 GCA_035278845.1 Casimicrobiaceae bacterium
CACTGTCCGATCCACGCGTACAGGCGATGCAGGGCAACCTGGACGATCCGGCGTTCGTCGAGCGGGTCGTGAGTCCCGAAACGGACACCGTATTTCATCTGGCCGCCGTGGTGAGCGGGCAGGCGGAGGCCGAGTTCGACGTCGGCATGCGGGTGAACCTCGACGCGACGCGTGCGCTGCTCGAACGCTGCCGCAAATGCACGAAGCCGCCGAAGTTCGTGTTCGCGAGCTCGCTCGCGGTGTTCGGAGGGCCGCTTCCCGACCCGGTTCCCGACGATGCCCCCGTGACGCCGCAATCATCGTATGGCGCGCAAAAGGCGATCGGCGAGCTGCTCGTGAACGACATGAGCCGCAAGGGCTTCATCGACGGCCGTGCGCTGCGGCTGCCGACGATCGTCGTGCGCCCGGGCAAGCCGAATCGGGCGGCATCGTCGTTCGCGAGCGGCATCATCCGCGAGCCGCTGTCGGGCATCGACGCAGTCTGCCCGGTGGCGCCGGCGACGCGCCTCTGGCTGCAATCGCCGCGCGCCGTCGTCGCGAATTTCATCGTCGGCCACGAAGCGACTGCGGAGAAACTCCCGGCGTTTCGCGCAATCAACGTGCCCGGCATCGACGTGACGGTCGCCGAAATGGTGGCGGCGTTGCGCAGTGTCGCCGGCGATGCGGTCGCGGATCGCGTGCAATGGCAGTACGATCCCGTCATCGATCGCATCGTCGCGACGTGGCCGGCGCGATTCGATGCTCGCATCGGCCGTGCGCTCGGCATGCAGGCCGATGCCCGCTTCGAGGACGTCGTTCGCGCGTACATCGAGCACGACATGCCGCGCTGACGAGCCCCCCAGGCCCAAGGTCCACAGCCCCGAGCCCAGTCCCTAATTCCCGGCTTCTATAATCGGGGCATGGTCGCCGTAACGCACGCAGCGCCGCAGGCCGCCGCGCCGCAGGCGGTGGGCGCGTGGCTCGAATCCCTCGGTTCTGTCTACACCGAAGCCGATCGCGCACGCTTCGCGGCTGCGTACGAGCTGGCGCGCACGACGCTCGGCGATGCGGTCGGCGCCGACGGAGAGCCGCTCCTTGCGCGCGCGCTCGGCACCGCCGGCATTCTCGCGACGCAGCGCTTCGACCCCGATTCGCTGACTGCCGCACTCCTGATGGGGCTGCCCGCCGCCCTCAACGACGAGCGGCGCATCACGACGCAGTTCGGCGCCGACGTCGCCGCGCTCGTCGCCGGCGTGGCGCGCATGGATTCCGTACATGCACGCGCGGCGGGCAATCCTGCGAGCGCGCAGGGCAATTCGATCACCCGGCAGCCCGGCGTGCAGGCGGAAAACCTGCGCAAGATGCTGCTCGCGATGGTGGAAGACATCCGCGTCGTGCTGATCAAGCTCGCCGAGCGCACGCAGGCGCTGCGGTATCTGATGGGCGGCAGCGACGCCGATCGCGTCGCGGCCGCGCGCGAGGTCATCGACGTGTACGCGCCGCTCGCGAATCGGCTCGGACTGTGGCAGCTCAAATGGGAGCTCGAGGATCTGTCGCTGCGCGCGCTCGAGCCCGCGGAGTACAAACGCATCGCGCGGCTTCTCGACGAGCGCCGGCTCGACCGCGAGCGCTACATTCGCGACGTCGTTTCGCTGCTGCGGCGCGAGCTCGAAGAGGTCGGCCTGCAGGCGGACGTCAGCGGGCGCCCGAAGCACATCTACAGCATCTTCAGCAAGATGCGGCGCAAGCAGATCGGCATCGACGCGCTGTACGACATCCGCGCCGTGCGCGTACTCGTCGAGTCGGTGCGCGACTGCTACACGGCGCTCGGCGTCGTCCATCACCTGTGGACGCCGCTGCCGGGCGAGTTCGACGACTACATCGCGAAGCCGAAGGCGAACAACTACCGGTCGCTGCATACGGCGGTGATGGGACCCGAGGGCAAGCCGCTCGAGGTGCAGATCCGCACGCACGATATGCACCGGCATTCGGAATACGGCGTCGCCGCGCACTGGCGCTACAAGGAGCGCGGCGTCTCGTCGCCGCAGCGCGACGCGGGCTTCGACGACAAGATCGCGTGGTTGCGACAGATCCTCGACTGGAAGGACGCCGTCGCCGACAGCGGCGAATGGCTGTCCGCGTTCCGCAGCAGCCTGTTCACCGATTCGATTTACGTGCTGACGCCGCAGGGCAAGGTGGTGGACCTTCCGCGCGGTGCGACGCCGATCGATTTCGCCTACGCGGTGCATACGAGCCTCGGTCACCGCTGCCGCGGCGCGCGCGTCGACGGCCAGATGGTGCCGCTCGACTACACGCTGAACAACGGCGAGCGCATCGAGATCATCGCGGCGAAGCAGGGCGGGCCGTCGCGCGACTGGCTGAATCCGGACCTGGGCTACGTGCAGAGCCATCGCGCCCGCGCGAAGGTGCGGCAGTGGTTCAAGGCGCAGCAGCTCGAGGAGACTGTCGCCCAGGGGCGCGCGATGGTCGAGCGCGAACTCGCGCGCCTCGGCCAGACGGCGCTCAAGCTCGACGCGGTGGCGGCGAAGGCGGGCTTCGCAAAGCCCGAGGAACTGTTCGCTGCATTTGCGCGTGACGAAATACACAGCAAGCACGTGCAGACCGCGATCAACGCCGTGGTAGCGCCTGCGGCGGTGCCGGCGGCGCCACAGGAACCGGAGGTGGTCACGCGCCGCAGCCGCGCGAGCGGCAGCGGCAGCGGTATTCTCGTCGTCGGCGTCGACCGGCTGATGACCGGCCTCGCGCGTTGCTGCAAGCCCGCGCCGCCCGATCCGATCGTCGGCTTCGTGACGCGCGGCAAAGGCATCACGATCCATCGCGCCGGCTGCGTCAACGTCGGGCGCATTCGCGCGCGTGAGCCCGAGCGCCTGATCGAGGCCGGCTGGGGCGCGCCACGCGAGCAGCTCTTTCCGGTCGACATCGTCGTCGAGGCCACCGACCGGCAGGGACTGTTGCGGGACCTGTCCGAGCTGCTGACGCGCGAAAAGATCAACGTGACCGCGGTGAACACGCAAACGCGTCACCACCAGGCGCGGATGGCGTTTACGCTCGAGGTCGAAAGCGTGGCGCAGTTGAAGCGCGCGCTGCAACTCGCGCGCGACATACCGGGCGTGTTTTCGGCCGATCGGCGCTAAGGCAGCGTCAGTCGCGCGTAGTCGAACGCCGCAATCGATCGTGACGAGCGTCCGTGCTCGGCGATATCGATCGAGACAGCGAGCGCATTCTCGCTGCTGTTCACGATCAGCACTTCCAAACCCCACGGCGTTTCGATGGCCAGCGCGACCACACGGTCGTCGGAAAGCTCGAGGGTGCGCAGAGACGCGCCTGCGAGCGGTGCGAGCCAGGGCAGGGCTGTGAAGATGCCGGGATTGAAGAACGACACCACGTCCGCGCCGCCGCTCGCGAACTGCGCAAGGTAGCCGACGCTCCAGGCGAGGCCGAAGCGTTCGTCGTCGCGCCTGTCGTCCCGCGCCATTGCAACGGGCTTATCGGGAACGGGTTCGGGCCATGGCCCAAATGGATTGACGGTCATCGAGATCGAGCTCGGGCCCACGCGCATTCGTGCGTGAGGATCGCGGGCGTGCAGGGTGGCAACAATCGCAGGCAACGTAGAAAGCGTTCGCATCACCGATCGATCGTCAGCCACGTGAACGATCGGGCACGTGCGGAACGCAACGAAATCGAGATCGCCGGGCAGCATCGCGCGGTTCAGATGCGTGAAGAACCATGGCACGCCACCACCGATTGCGCTCCGCGGAAACGAAGCGCGCGCTGCCGAAACCGAGCGCGGCGACGTCGGAAAGATGGCAACGCTCTCCGGTGTCGCCCCGACGAGGGCAAGTTGTCGGGCGAGCTCGCGGCATTCCTGCGTGGCCTGCGTCTCGTCGTGCAGCAGAAGCTCGACAGCGACCGGCGACGTTGCGGCCGCGTCCCGAATTCGCCGGCATCTTTCCCCGAGCGTCTCCTGATTTCCGCTGCCGTCAATCGACACGTGCCATAGACCCGGCGCAATACCGCGCGCTGCGGCTTCCCGCGTGTACGTCAAGCCGAGCCTCGGCAGACGCCCGTCTCGTGCTGTCGTCACATCGATTGCGGGCTCGCGAGCCGCGCGACGCCGCGAGGGGACTGCGCAAGGGTGGAGGGTCAGCACTGCCGACTGGCGAACGCAATCGCCAGGTGCGAGTCGATAGGGCTTCACCCGCAAGTTCGAACCGCTGTACGTCTTGTAGGAAGCATCCGAGAAATTGCGCTGATCCTCCATCTCGAACACATCGCCTTCGACGCGGCAGCTCGCCCAGCAATCCGGCAGGAATTCATGGCGCAGGGCCCGTATGTTCGTGAACGGCTGCCACGGCGATATCTGTACCGGAAACGTCGAGTGCGACAACCGGCCGTCGGTGTGTTCGATCTCGATCCGCGCGCCTGCCAGTGAAAGCGGATGAAGTACGCAGATTCCGGTGCGATTGGTGAGGAGATCCGCGTCGGGTCGCGCTTCGACGTCGAAGCGCACCGACCCGCTGTCGAATCCTTCGACACGCGCGTGCCATGTCAGCGACGGCGTCATCGAGCAGACGCCGTCGAACGCCAGCCGAAACGATCGCTCGTGAGCGGAAACGTCCAGGTTGCGAACGACGACCGGCGGGGTTCGCCACGCCGCGTCCCGATAGAGAAACATGACGCCGCGCCAGACTTCCGCCCCGAACGCCATCAGGCTGTGCAGCGCTCCGTTCTCGAACACGACTGTTAGGGGCCCGGCTCGAAGGGTCAGCGGCTCTCCGGCGCCGGCACGTTCGTCAAAAGCTTCGTTGATCACGCGTCGACCGCTCGCCCCGTTTCGGGGTCCAGCAGAACGATTCGCTCCATGTCGAGCTGAAGCGCGAGCTCCTGACCGGGTGCGAACCGCTGCCGCGCCGAGAACTCGCCCATCATCGAGGCAGCGGCGATCGGGAAATTCACGAACACGCGTGCTCCCGCCGGCTGCACGAGCGTCACGCGGCTATGTATCGTGGCATCGCCGCCGTCGGCGACGAGAAAATGCTCGGGCCGCACCCCGAGCGTCAGCGGACGCGGACCACCGGCAGCAATGGCCGCGGCGCGCGGTCCGACGAGCGTAATCGAGGACCCATCGGACAACGCCAGTTGCACGGCGCCGTCCGCAAGATGCACGTGGCCGTCGATGTAGTTGATCGGCGGGGAGCCGAGGAAGCTCGCGACGAAACGGTTCGAGGGCCGCCCGTACAGGTCCATCGGCGCGCCCTGCTGCTCGATGACGCCGCGGTTGAGCAGCACGACGCGATCGGCGAGCATCATCGCCTCGATCTGGTCGTGCGTGACGTAGATCGTCGTGATGCCGAGCGTCTGGTGCAGCTGCTTGATCTCCGTGCGCATGCCGTCGCGCAGTTGCGCATCGAGATTCGACAGCGGCTCGTCGAACAGGAACAGGCGCGGTTTGCGAACCATCGCGCGGCCCATCGCGACGCGCTGGCGCTGGCCGCCGGAAAGCTGCCGCGGCCATCGGTCGAGCAGCTCGTCGATCTCGAGCATCTTCGCGGCCCAGGCGACCTGTTGGCCGATCTCCTGCTGCGGCAGCTTCCGCATCCGCATGCCGAACGCGATGTTCTCGTATACGGTCATGTACGGATAGAGCGCGTAGTTCTGGAAGACCATGGCGATGTCGCGATCCTTGGCGCGGACGTCGTCCATGGCCTGCCCGTCGATCAGGGTCGATCCCTCGTCGGCCTCCTCGAGGCCCGCGATGACGCGCAGCAGCGTGCTCTTTCCGCAGCCCGACGGACCCAGCAGCACCGTGAATTCGCCGTCGGCGATGTCGAGCGTAACGCCGCGGATCGCGTGCACGTCGCCGTAGCGCTTGTGGATGTTTTCGAGTCGCAAATGTGCCATTGCGCCGTCAACCCTTCAACGCGCCGCCGCTCAGGCCGCGAACGAGAAACCGGTTCATCGCGATGATCATGAAGAAGACCGGAAGACAGCCGAAGATCGACATCGCGCCGATCCGGCCCCAGAACGTCGACATCGGCTGGAAATGATGCGTGATCTGGACGGGGAACGTGACGACCTCGAGCCGCGTCATGACGATCGCGAACGCGAACTCGTTGAACGCATAGACGAACGCGAAGACGGCGGTGGCGACGAGCCCGGTGCGCGCCATCGGAAACACGACCCGCACCAGCGCCTGCCAGCGCGAGCAACCGTCGATCAGCGCACTATCCTCCAGCTCGCGTGGAATGTCCTCGATGAAGCCGCGCATCATCCAGATGACGTACGGCAGGTTGATCGTCACGTAGATCGCGATCAGCGCTTCGTAGGTGTCGACGAGGCCGAGGCTCGCGAACATCAGGAACAACGGGAACGCCAGCACGATGGGCGGAACCATGCGCACCGAGATTGCCCAAACGGCGAGCTTCTCCCCGCCGGTACGAAACCGTGCGAGGCTGTACGCGGCCATTGTCCCGAGCAGCATTGCGAGGACGGTGCTGACCGATGCGATGACGACGCTGTTCCAGATCGAGCGAAGGTCACCGTCCTCGGCGAGGTCCCGAAAGTTCACCCAATGGATTGCGGAGGGAAACCACGTCGGGGGATTCGAGAATATCTCCTCCGGCGATTTGAAAGCGGTCATGAACAGCCAATACACGGGGAAGAGGAAGACGACGGTGATCGCCAGCGCGGCGACGAACCGGACCGCGTTCATCCACGCCTTGCGCCGCCGCCGCGTGCGGACGCTGCTCATCGGCCGATCGCAGCCCGGCGCAGCATGACGAGCAGCACCACCGACATGAATACGATCGAAACGAACGCAACCGCACCCGTGTAGCTGGTGGCGAACTGCTGGAAGCCGAGCACGTACGTATAGAGCGAAATGGTCTCCGATCTCGTTCCCGGACCACCCTGCGTCAGCGCGTAGACGAAGTCGAACAGGCGCATCAGGTCGACGAACCGGATCAGCACGACGGTCAGGAGCACGGGGCGGATCGCGGGCAGCATCACGCGGCGGAACTTCGTCCACGCCGAGGCGCCGTCGATCTCGGCGGCGTCGAGCACGCCGCGGTCGATCTGCGTCAACGCCGCAAGCAGCAACAGGAACACGAACGGCGTGTGCGCCCACACTTCGAGGATGATGATCGCCGGGTAGACGAACGCCGGATCCGTCGTCCAGAGGATCAGCGGCGGCGTGCTCGTGAACCAGCCGATCATGTGGTTCACCGGACCGAACTGGTTGTCGAACATCAGGCGCCAGCTCGCGCCGGCGACGATGGGCGAGATGACGGTGGGCAGCACGAGGAGTGCGATGAACATGCGCTTGCCCGGTACGTCGCCGAGGAAGAACGTTGCCAGCGCGAGCCCCAGGACGAGCTGGATCGGCAGGGCGATGCCCGCGATGAGGAACGTGTGCTGCCACGCGCCCCAGAAGCGCGCATCGCCTGCGAGCCGCTTGTAGTTCAGCAACCCCGAGAACGCATGGTTCTCCGCCTGCATCGTGACGTCCTGGAAGCTCAGGACGAGGTTGTAGACGACCGGCAGCGTACCGAGCACGAGCAGGAACACGAGCGCGGGCAGTACCAGCACGTGCTTGAAGTGCCGATCGGCAAAGAGCTCCGTGCGCTGCCGCCACGCACCGACGCGACGTGGCACGCGGTCCGCCACCCGCATTTCGAGAGCGTCCGCCCGCTCTACGTCAATGCGGATACGCGTTGGGATTCGATGCCCAGACGCGGTACGCCTCCCGCTGCTCCTTCACACCCGTGCGCTCGGTGATCGCGTCCCACTCGCGCGCGAGGTCGTCGAGGCACGTCTTCGGATTCTCGCCGGCGCTCGCACGCTGCAATGCGCGCGCCAGCGCTTCCTCGTACTGGAACGTGTTGCGGATCGACAGGTCGATGAGCCCGGTGTTCGCTCCCTGCTTCAGGATGTCGAGGTAATCGCCGGCGGTGGGCCACAGCTTCCGGTATTCCGGGCTCGTGTAATGCGATGCGCGGAACGGGTCGCGCAGCGAATACGGCAGCTGGACGCGATGGATGCTGGTCTCCTCGCTGTTGACGAACTGTATGAACAGATACGCAAGCTCCTTCTTCTTGCTCGTACTCGCGACGG
>DATEIQ010000196.1:0-4504 GCA_035278845.1 Casimicrobiaceae bacterium
TGCCGCGTTCGTCGTCGCCTTCCTGATCCTCGGCTATCTCGGCGTCGTGCCGGTGACCGTATGGGGCCAGTTCGCCGACGGCTTCCCGTTCTACGGCGCGGACAAGGCGACGGTCGTCGCTCGCGTGCTCACCGTCGTGTACTTCCTGTTCTTCCTGCTGATGCCCTGGTACACGGCGCGCGACAAGACGAAGCCTGTGCCGGCGCGGGTGATCTGGAAATGAAGACAAAAGCGATCGCCTGGCTTCTCGCAGCATTGCTCGCCGGCGCGGCCGGGTTCGCGTCCGCCGCCGGCGGTCCCGACATCCGGCTGTCGCCCGCGCCGGTGAATCGCCTCGACGAGGAATCGCTGCAGCGCGGCGCGCGCAACTTCGTCAATTACTGCCTGTCGTGCCACACGGCGAAGTACATGCGCTACAACCGGCTCACCGACCTGGGCCTCACCGAAGCGCAGATCACCGACAACCTGATGTTCGCGAGCGACAAGATCGGCTCGACGATGACGGTGGCGATGACGGAGAAGGATGGCAAGGCCTGGTTCGGCGCAGCGCCGCCCGACCTGTCGGTCGAGTCGCGCATCCGCGGCCGCGACTGGATCTACAACTACCTGCTCGGCTTCTATCGCGACGAGAACTCGGCGACCGGCTGGAACAACATCGTGTTTCCGAATGTCGGCATGCCGCACGTGCTGTGGCAGCTGTCCGGCATCAACAAACTCGTCAAGACCGAGTACGAAGACCACGAGAAGGCCACGGCCGCTGCGATCGCCATCAAGGGCCTGTCCGCGGTCGAGCCGCTGCAGGGCCACAAGTACGCCGTCCTGCAGTCGGTCCCCGACGTTCAGGGCTCGATGACCCGCACGCAGTACGAGGCGTTCGTGGCGGATCTCGTCAACTACATGGACTACATGGCCGAGCCGGTCAAGAACAGGCGAATCCATCTCGGCATCCTCGTGCTGCTGTTCCTCGGCGTGCTGTTCGTCTTCGCCTACGCCCTGAAGCGCGAATACTGGAAAGACCTGCACTAGCGCCGAAGACTCGAATGCGGGTCAGAGATGCATTTCGCCGAATGCATCTCTGACCCGCATTGCCTTCGGAACCCAGGAGAACTTCGACAATGATGACCCTTTATTCCGGCACGACCGATCCGTTCAGCCAGCGATGCCGCATCGTGCTGCACGAGAAGGGCATGGATTTCCAGATCATCGACGTGGACCTGGATCACAAGCCCGAGGACCTCGCGGTGATGAACCCATACAACCAGGTACCGGTTCTGGTCGAGCGCGACCTGGTGCTGCACGAGTCGAACATCATCAACGAGTACATCGACGAGCGGTTTCCGCATCCGCAGCTGATGCCGGCCGATCCGGTGATGCGGGCGCGAGCGCGGCTTTTCCTGCACCGCTTCGAAAAGGAGCTGTTCGTCCACATCGACGCGTTCGAGGGCGGCAACCAGAAACACATCGAGAAAGCGCGCGGCCTCGTTCGCGACGCGCTGATGCAGATCGCCCCGGTGTTCGCCAAGCACAAGCACATGCTCGGCGAGGATTACTCGATGCTCGACGTGGCGATCACGCCGCTCTTGTGGCGGCTCGACTACTACGGCATCCAGATGCCGAAGCAGGCGGCGCCGCTGATGAAGTACGCGGAGCGGCTGTTCGCGCGGCCGGCGTTCTCCGAGGCGCTCACGTCGGCCGAGCGCGGGATGCGGAAGTAGCGGCGAATTCGCGCTCGCTCACGCGACGTCGCGCTCGCTTCCGGCCGCGAAAGACGTCACACGTCGTTGACGGCCTCCGTCGCGACCCATCCGCCGTCCACGCCGCCCGGGAGCATCTGGCCCACGTCTTCGCCGACTTCGCGGTCGATCAGAGCGTTCAGCTTGCGGTTCATCGCCTCCAGCAGGTCGCCCTGCGTGTCGCGCGCGAGCGCCAGGTTGTGCCGCTCGAGCGGGTCACGCTCGAGATCGAACAGCTCGACGTCGTTCAGCGCGAACAGCGATTCGATCGAATCAGGCCGGTTGTGCTGCTTCGGTGAAAAATAGCGTGCGAAGCGATAGCGGCCGTCGAACACACTGCGAATCGCGCCGCGCTTGCCGAGATCGGGACTCAGCGCACCTTGCTTCGCGGCTTCGCGCACCTTCGCCTGGCCGTCCGGCTGCTGCATCGTCGCGACGACCTTCTGCATGAAATCGCCGTCGATGTAGGCGAACATGTTGTAGCAATAGAGCGCGCCGTCGCGGATCGCCGTGGCGGAAGCGTTCTCCGGCTGCGCGAGCAGCTTGGAGAAATCCTTCCCCGGCAGGCCCTTGGTGATCGCGGCTGTCCTTTCGGCAGGCGCTCCCGTCAGGCCCATAAGCGTCGGGGCGACGTCGAGATGCGACGTCACCGCCTTGCAGCGCTTGCCGCCGGCATGAGCCGGATGAACGACGATCAGCGGCACGTTGTTCTGCTCGCGATACGCGGTCGCGCCCTTCGAATGCAGCCGATGCGCGCCGTCGAGATCGCCGTGGTCTGCCGTCAGCACGACAATGGTGCGCTGTGCGAGCCCGAGACGATCGAGCTCGCCGAGCAGCGGAGCGATGCTGCGGTCGACGTCGCGCAGGCAATTCAGGTAGTAGTCGTGCCGCCTGCGCCAGCGCCAGTCCTCGTTCGGAATGTGGCCGACGAGTCCGTCGTGCGCGCGAAGGTAGTCGGCATGCGCGCGCGGGCGCCCGCGCGCGTCGAGCGGCTCGCCATACGTCGCCGGCAGGTCGAACGTCCATCGCTTCGCATAGAACGGGTCCGCCGGCTCCGCCCGGATGTTGCCGAGAATGTCGCGACTCTGGACGCGCTCTCCCGCACGATCGGTGTCGAGAAACATGATGTCGTGCGGGTTGACGAGATTCACGGCGAGAAACCACGGCTTGCCTTGCGCCGCGAGCTCCATGCCGCGCCCCCGCAGCCAGCTTACGCCCATCGCCGATATGATTCCGTCGTGCAGGTATCCGCCGCGGTCGTGCCCGATGATGTCGCCCACGCCGAAGTAGTCGGAGAAGCCGTACGCCTCCATCTCCTTCGTGAAGATCTTCGACGGCGAGCCGAGCTCGTTGACCGTCTCGAATTCCTTCGTCAAGTGCCACTTGCCCTTGTAGGCTGTGTAGTAGCCGGCATCGCGCAGCATGTCGCCCACGGTCGGCAGGTCCGTCGACATGCTGCTGATCCACGGAAAGTTCGTGTTGTCGAACATCTTCGTGTGCTGGATGTGCCGGCCGGTGTAGAGCACGGACCTCGACGGCGTGCACACGCACGAATTGATATGATGGTTGACGAACACGGTGCCGCGTTGCGCCAGTCGCTCGTGCGCCGGCAACCGGTAGCCCGCGGGCAGTTCGCCGGGTCGGAAGTAGCGCTCCTGATCGGTCAGGATGAAGAGAATGTTGTACGGACCGGAAGGCGGTTTCGCTATCGCGGGTGCGCCCCGTGCCGTCGCGGCCGATGCAACGGCGAAGGGATCCGTTCCAATCGCGGCTGCCACGGCACCCGCGCCGATTGCCTTGACTGCGTCTCTGCGCGCGACGTCGATTTCGGAATGCTTCGTCTGTGTCATCGTTGACGGGATTCCCTTTCCCGGTGAATGCGGATGCGGGCGATCCCCCGCGCCGCGCGTGATCGTACTGCAACCGGCGGAATCGGTCACGAAAGCGCGTCGCCGCAGCGCTTCGCGGGCCGACGCAGGATGCTGGAGATTGTCATGTACATCGCGGCCCCGTCGTAAAGCGATTCGACAGTTTTGCGCGTTCCGTGGGTCATGCGGCGATGCGATACGCATCGGCGCAACGAGCGGCCATGCGAGCGGACAAGCGGTAAAGCCAGTGTATTGACCGCGATCCGGCGGAGGGTAATATTTGCGCCCTATGTCCGAGCAGTCCGCGAAACCGTATCTCGTGCGCGCCATTTGCGAATGGTGCGCCGACAACGGCCTCACGCCGTATCTCGCCGTGCGCGTCAATCCGCAGACGCGTGTACCGGCCGCGTTCGTGAAGAACGGCGAAATCGTGCTGAACGTCAGCGCAACCGCGACGCGCAAGCTGACGATCGACAACCAGTGGATTCAGTTCACCGCGCGCTTCAACGGCTCGTCGCAGGAAGTGGCCGTGCCGATCGGCGCGGTCATCGGCATCTTCGCCAAAGAGACCGGCTACGGATTCTCGTTCACGGCGCCCGACGATCCGGTGGCCGCGCTCGCATCGAGCAGCGGCGCGTCGCGTGACGCGGACCTGCCGTCGCGGATCGGCGAGGCGCCGCGCAAGCGCTCGCATCTGCAGGTCGTCAAGTAATCCGCTCGCCGCGCATCGCGGCGCATCGTCGGATCCGCCGAACTGGCCGCATCGCGGCGAAATCATCGGAATCGCCGATGCCGCCGTATCGCGGCGCGCGCTACAATTTCACGCACGCCGGCATAGCTCAGTTGGTAGAGCAGCGGTTTTGTAAACCGTTGGTCGGGAGTTCGAGTCTCTCTGCCGGCACC
>DATEIQ010000197.1:0-31147 GCA_035278845.1 Casimicrobiaceae bacterium
TAGAACGCCGAATGGATCGGATCGGGCGTGAGCGTCGCCGCGTTGTCCTCGTACAGCTTGATCAGCGCCGCCACGAGGGCAGCGGCCGACGCGTGCTCGGCGGCGAACGCATCGGCCTCGAATTCGTGACGGCGCGAATACGCGGCCGACACGGGCGAAAGCGCAAACGTGAACACGGGCAGCGCGAGCATGAACAGCGCGAGCGCCACGCCGGGACGCGCCATCGCGGCCGCGACGTCGGCGTCGGGGATGCCAAGGCCAACGTAGAACCACGGCGCGCCTGCGAGCCAGGCGAGCAGCCCGAGAAAGACGAGTGACAACACGGCCGACCAGACAATGCGCTTGACGACATGTCGCAGCCGGAAATGGCCGAGCTCATGCGCGAGCACCGCCTCGATTTCTTCCGGCGCGAGCCGCGCGAGCAGCGTATCGAAAAACACCACGCGCTTCGCGCGGCCGAAGCCCGTGAAGTACGCGTTGCCGTGCCCCGATCGCTTCGAGCCGTCCATGACGAACAGGCCCGACGCGCGGAATCCGCAACGCGCGAGCAGCCGCTCGATGCGCTCGCGTGCGTCGCCCGCGGGCAGTGGCGAGAACTTGTTGAACAGCGGCGCGATCACCGTCGGGTAAAGCACGAGGATCAGAAGCTGGAACGCCATCCACGCGAGCCACGCGTAGATCCACCACGCGGCGCCCGCGCTCTTCATGAGCCACAGCACCAGTAGCGCGAGCGGAGCGCCGAGCACGGTGCCGACCGCGAGCCCCTTGACGAGGTCGGCGATCCACACGCGAAGCGTCGTGCGATTGAAGCCGAAACGCTCCTCGATGCGGAACGTTCGCCACCATGAGAACGGCAGCGCAACGACGCCGCCGACCAGCGCGATGCCGGCGAGCAGCAGCAGGTCGCGCAGAAGCGCCGGCAGCGCGAGCGTCTCGGTGGCGGAAAACAGCCATGCGAGCCCCCCGCCGAGCGTAATTGCGACGAGCACCAGTGCGTCGACGATCGTCTCGATGATGCCCAGCCGTTGCTTCGCTACCGTGTAGTCCGCGGCCTTGCGATGCGCCTCGCCGCCGACGCGATCAGCGAATGCAGGTGGCGCTGCCTCGCGATGCGCGCGGACGTACGCGATCTGGCGTGCCGAGAGCCACAGCCGGACCACGAGTGTCGCCAGCAGTGCGACGACGAAAACAGCGGTGAAGGTCGACGCCACGCGAAATGCGCGTCGCGCGGGGCGCCGTGCGGCCTTTGCGACGCTCATGCTAAATTGATCGCATCATTCTACGCTGGCGAGCCCATGCCCCAGGACCCGAATCGCCTGATCTGGATCGACCTCGAGATGACGGGCCTTCGTCCCAACGACGATCGGATTCTCGAGGTCGCGCTAGTGATCACCGATCATGCTCTCGAGGTCGTCGCCCAGGCGCCGGTGTACGTCGTGCACCAGGATGACGCCGCACTCGACGCGATGGATTCGTGGAACAAGTCGACGCATGGCCGCTCCGGTCTCATCGACAAGGTGCGTCAGGCGACGGCCAGCGAAGGGGAAGTCGAGGCGGCCGCGCTGGCATTCCTGCGCGAGCACGTGCCCGCGAAGGTCTCGCCGATGTGCGGCAACACGATCTGCCAGGATCGGCGCTTCCTCGCGCGCTTCATGCCGGCGCTCGAGGACTGGTTTCACTACCGCAATCTCGACGTGTCGACGCTCAAGGAGCTCGCGCGCCGCTGGAAGCCCGAGCTGATGAAGGGCATACCCAAGGAAGGGAAGCACGAGGCGCTCGCTGACATCCTGGAATCGATCGAAGAGCTGCGCTACTACCGCGCGAACTTCCTGCGGCTGTGACAGCCACGCGAAATCGCGCATGAACTTCTGCAGCGACTGCGGTGCCCGGCAGATCACGCTGCGCGTTCCGGAAGGCGACACGCTGCCACGCTTCGTTTGTGGCGCGTGCGGCACGATCCACTACCAGAACCCCAAGATCGTCGTCGGCTGCCTGCCCGAGTGGCAGGAACAGGTGTTGTTGTGCCAGCGCGCAATCGAGCCGCGCTATGGCTTGTGGACGCTGCCGGCGGGATTTCTGGAGAACGGCGAGACGCTGACCGCCGGCGCGCTGCGCGAGACGCTGGAGGAAGCGCACGCGCGTGTCGATCCGGGCGAGCTGTACACGGTGATCAGCCTGCCGCAGGTCAACCAGGTTTACATGATGTTCCGTGCGCGTCTCACCGAGCTTGGCTTCGGTCCCGGCAGCGAAAGCCTCGAAGTGCGCCTGTTCGACGAAAGCGAGATTCCCTGGGAGTCGCTCGCCTTTCGGACGATCGCGCGCACGCTGCGCAATTATTTTCTCGATCGGCGGCAGGACGCGTTCCGGCTGCATGTGAGCGCACTCGCGCGCCGCTCGCCCATCACCCCCGACCTGCTCGCGGCGGGTTAGAAGCAGCAGCTGCGAATCCGGTAAACTTCCGGCCCTCGACCCAGGCATCCCGAGGAGCAAAAGCATGAACACGACGTTGCGGCGCGCCGTCCAGGCGGCGGGCCTCGCATTGCTCACGGCGCTCGCGGCGCCAGCATTTGCGCAAGAGAAGATTTCGATCACCACCGGTGGCACCGGCGGCGTCTACTATCCGCTCGGCGGCGGCATGGCGAACGTGCTGTCGAAGTACGTGCCGGGCCTGCAGGTGACCGCCGAAGTGACGGGGGGCTCCGTCGACAACCTTAAGCTGATCGGCTCCGGCAAGTCGGAGGTCGGATTCGCGATGGTCGACGCCGCGCACGACGCAGCGCAGGGACTGGAAAAGTTCAAGGGCCACAAGGTCCCGGCGAAGACGCTGATGGTCCTGTATCCGAACCGGATGCAGGTCGTCACGATCGAAGGCACGGGCATCAACACGATGGCCGACCTGAAGGGCAAGCGCGTGTCCACCGGCTCGCCGGGCAGCGGCGTCGAAGTGATGACGTTGCGCGTGCTGGAGGCCATGGGCATCGATCCGAAGAAGGACATCAAGCAGGAGCGTCTGGGTGCCGCCGAGTCGGTCAACGCGATCAAGGATCGCAAGATCGACGCGTTCTTCTGGGTGGGCGGCGTGCCGACGGCGGCGCTCACCGACCTTGCCGCCACGCCCGGCATCAAGATGAAGCTCATCGACCACGGCGACTATGCCGAGGCAATGAACAAGAAGTACGGTCCGCTGTACGTCAAGACGACGATCGCGCCCAACAGCTACGCTGGTCAGGACAAGGCGGTGACGAACATCGACGTCTGGAACATCCTCGTCGCGAGCGACAAGATGAGCGACAAGATGGCGTACGACATCGTCAAGACGCTGTTCGAGAAGAAGGCCGAGCTCGTCGCCGTGCACAAGGAGGCCGAGAACATCGACGTCAAGAGCCAGGCGATTCAGACGCCGTTGCCGTTCCATCCGGGAGCGAAGAAGTACCTGGAGGAAAAGGGCATCAAGGTGCATTGATTCGGTGGGCTGCGTGAGCGCGATGGGCAGCCCCGAGCGTGAACAGCATCCGAAGCGCAGCAGCGCGTAGGGTCGTCCAATCGCGCGATGGGCCGCCCCGAGCGTGAACAGGACCCGAAGCGCAGCAGCGCGTAGGGTCGGTAGATCGAGTTGCGCACCGCCTGCAGGAGGCAGGCCGCCCGGCCCGTATGAAGGGGAGCCGCTGATGGCCGCATCCGCGAACGGTACGCCGGCAGCCGTGCAGGATACGGTCACGGACGAGCGGCTCCGCAAGGCCGAGGCCTTCATCGAGGAAGAGGAGGGCGCGGTCAGCCGTTTTCGCGGCTGGCTCGGGCACGCCACGACGCTGCTGCTCGTCGTGATGAGCCTGTTTCATCTGTACGCCGCCGTCGAGATCGTGCCGGCGCAAGTCCTGCGGCCGGTGCACGTCGGCTTCGTGCTGCTGCTCGTCTTCCTGCTGTTCCCGATCGCGAAGCGGTATCGCAATCGGCTGATGTGGTGGGACGTCGCGTGCGCGGCGGCGGGCGTCGCGACGATCGTGTATCTGCTCGCCGGTGGCGATGACTTCTGGGACCGCAATACGACGCCCGATCCCGCCGACGTATGGTTCGGGGCCGTGTTCCTGCTGCTGGTGCTCGAGGCGTGCCGGCGCACGTCCGGATGGATCATCACGTTCGTCGTCGCGTGCTTCCTCGCGTACGGCTTCGCGGGTCCGTGGCTGCCCGGCCAGTGGGCGCATCGCGGCTACGACATCGCGAGCCTCACCGGCTTCATGTACCAGACGCTGGAAGGCATCTTCGGCACGGCCGTCGACGTTTCGTCGTCGCTGATCATTCTGTTCACGATCTACGGCGCATTCCTGCAGCAGTCGGGCGCCGGCAAGTTTTTTCTCGATTTCAGCTTCGCTGCGATGGGCGGCAAGCATGCGGGCGCGGGCCGCACCGTGGTGTTGTCATCGTTTCTGCTCGGCGGACCGTCGGGCTCGGGCGTCGCGACGACGGTGACGATCGGCTCGGTGGCCTGGCCGATGCTCGCGCGCTCGGGGTACGGAGCGGAAGCGGCCGGTGGCCTGCTTGCCGCGGGCGGACTCGGCGCCATCATCTCGCCGCCCGTGCTCGGCGCGGCGGCGTTCCTGATCGCCGAATTCCTGAAGATCGGCTACCTCGACGTCATCCTGATGGCGACGATTCCGACGGCGCTCTATTACATCTCGCTGTTCCTGATGGTCGAGCTCGACGTGCGCAAGTTCGGCATGCGCGACGTGTCGATCCAGTCGACCGCGACCGTCGGCGCGCTGACGCGTCGCTACTGGTTCCATTTCGTGTCGCTGATCGCGATCATCGTGTTCCTCGTGCTCGGGTTCTCGCCGCTTTTGTCGGTGTTTTGGGCGACGGTGGTTACATTTGTCGTCAGCTTTCTCGACCGCGCGAGTGCGATGGTGCCGCGGCGGCTCGTGACGGCGCTGAAGGACGGCTCGCTGCAGGTGCTGAATGTCGCCGCGACGTGCGCCGCGGCCGGCATCATCGTCGGCGTCGTGGCGAAGACGGGCCTCGGCCTCAAGTTCAGCGCGATCGTCATCGATTACGCGGGCGGCAGCCTTTTCCTCACGGCGATCTACACGGCGCTGATCGTCTGGATCGTGGGGCTCGCCGTGCCGGTAACGGCGAGCTACATCATCTGCGCCGTGATCGCGGCCCCGGCGCTGATCAAGCTCGGCGTACCGGATTTTGCCGCGCACATGTTCATCTTCTACTACGCGGTGCTGTCGGAGGTGTCGCCGCCAACCGCGCTGTCGCCGTTCGCGGCCGCCGCCATCACCGGCGGCAATCCGTACAAGACCACGCTGCAGGCATGGAAGTACACGCTGCCCGCATTCGTCGTGCCGTTCGTGTTCGTGCTCGACCCCGCGGGTGTCGGCCTGCTGCTCAAGCCGCCGCCGAGCGGATCCTGGCTGCAGGTCGCGTGGATCGCGGTCACGGCGTGCATCGGCATCGCGGCACTCGCGAGCGGATCGCAGGGCTGGCTCGTGAGGCGCTGCGGACCGCTCGAACGTGCGATCCTGATCGTTTGCGGCCTCGCCCTCGTGTATCCGGCGCCCGCGACCGACATCCTCGGCATCGTCGGCGTTCTTGCCGTTTATTTCTGGCAGAAGCTGCGGCGCGTGGCGCCGGCGTGAGCCGAAGGCGCGTTGCCGCCGCCTATTTCACCACGCCCAATTCCCGGTAATACCGTTCGGCGCCCGGATGCAGCGGGATCACGATGCCCGCCAGCGCCTTCGACGGATCCATGGCTTTCGCCGCCGGGTGCGCAGCCGTCAGCTCGGCGATGCTCGTCCATAGCGTTTTCGTGACGGCGTACACCGTGTCGTCCGCAACGCCCTCGTGCGTGACGAGCACGTTCTGGATGGCGACCGTCGCGACGTCCTTCGTCTGACCGCGATACGTATCGGCGGGAATGACCGCCGGCAGATAGACGTCGGCGTCGATCTTGCGCAGCACGTCGGCCGGAATGGCGATGACGACGATGTCGACGGACGTGGCGAGGTCGCGCAGTCCCGACACGCCAAGCAGCGCCGATTGCAGCGTCGCGTCGAGCTGGCGATTCTTCATGAGCTCGACCGATTCCCCGAACGGCAGGTACTCGATCTTGCCGAACGACGGGTAACGCAATCCGGCCGCCGCGAAGATCGCCCGTGCATCGAGCTCGATACCGGATTTGAGCACGCCCACCGACACGTGCTTGCCGCGCAAGCCAGCGAGCGTGCGAATGCCGGCGTCGGCGCGCGCGACGACCTGGATGTAATTCGGGAATAGCGCAGCGATGCTGCGAAGCCGAGTAAGCGGTGCCCTGAATCCCGCGTCCTCGCGACCCTTCCACGCATCGGACAGCGTGTCACCGAGTGCGAACGCGATGTCGGCACGGCCCTGCTGCAGCTCTTCCAGGCTCTCCGCTGTGCCCTTCGTTCCCTTGACGGACGGCTTGAGCGGCGGCGCCGACTTGCGCAGCAGCGTGCCGAGTGCAACTCCGAGCGGATGATGGACGCTGCTCGACCGGCCGGTCAGCAGCGTGATCGCCTGCGCCAGCGCGGTGAGCGGCAGCGTGCCCGCGATCGCGGCCGCGACGAGCGCATGAAGCGTCGCGCGCCGAGCATGCCCGTTCGCATTCGTTAACATGGCGTGAGCGACGCGTGGCTACACGATCGTCACGTTGGCGGCGACGAGCGCGCGATGCAACGCCTTCACGTGCTCGTGACCGGTCGTCTCGACGACGCATACGACGCGCACGGCCGACAGATCCGGGCCCGAGAACGCGCGATCGTGGACGATTTCCTTGATCGATGCGCCGGTCGACGCGATCACTTCGGCGAGCCGCGCGAGGCCTCCGGGCCGGTCGCTGATCGACACGGTGAACCGCGACAGCCGGCCGTCGGCGACGAGCCCGATCTCGATGACGCGATCGAGGATCGTGAGGTCGATGTTGCCGCCGCAAAGCACGAGCACGACTTCGCGATTCTCGAGCGAACGAAGCTTGCTGGCGAGAAAGGCCGCGAGCGGCGCGGCGCCGGCGCCTTCGACGACGCTTTTCTCGAGTTCGATCAGCCGCAGGACCGCGAGCGCAATCGTTGCCTCGTCCACGGTGACGACTTCGTCGACGACACGGCGCAGGATTTCGAACGGCCGCGCGCCCGCCTGCGCAACAGCGAGACCGTCGGCAAGCGTGTGGGCGAGCGTAATCGGCACCGGACGGCCGGCAGCCAGCGCCGCCGTAAGGCACGCGGCATGATCGGGCTCGACGCCGATGACCCGGACGCCGGGCTTGCGCGCTTTCACGACGGTCCCGATGCCGGCGAGCAGCCCGCCGCCGCCCACCGGCGCGACGATCGCCTCAACGCCCGGCGTCTGCTCGAAAATTTCGAGCGCGATCGTGCCCTGGCCCGCGATGACGTCGGCGTTGTCGTACGGATGAATGAACGTGAGCCCTTCGCGGGCAGCGATCACCCCGGCTTCCGCGCGCGCCTCGGTGAGATCGGCGCCGTGCAAGACGACGTTGGCACCCAGATGGCGGCAATTGGTCACCTTCATCAGCGACGCGAATTTCGGCATTACGACGGTGACCGGGATGCCGAGCAGGGCGCCGTGGTACGCGACGCCCTGCGCATGGTTGCCGGCCGACGCCGCGATGACGCCACGCGTGCGTGCGGATTCGGCGAGCGACAGCAGCGCGTTGCGCGCGCCGCGCTCCTTGAAGCTGCCGGTGCGCTGCAGATAATCGAGCTTGCAGTAGACGTGAGCGCCGGTGAGCTGCGACAGCGGAATCGACTCGACGCACGGTGATTCGTAGATGCCGCCGCGAATGCGCGCACGCGCGGCTTCGACATCGGCGAGCGTAACGGATGCCTCTTCGGTCGTCACGGCGACATGCTCATGGGTCCGCTCCCGCGCTCATGGGGTCCGCTCCCGCGCTCGTGGGTCCGCTTCCGCGCTCATGGGTCCGCTTCCGCGCTCACGCGAACGGCAACTCGACGCCGGGCTTCGCTGCCGTGAGCACGCGGCGAAACTCGTGCTGGATGCGCGCGAGTGCCTTCTCGTTGTCCGCCTCGAACCGCAACACGATGACCGGCGTCGTGTTCGACGCGCGCGCGAGGCCGAAGCCGTCGGAGTATTCGACGCGCAGCCCGTCGATGCGAATCACGTCGGTCGCGCCGGGAAACTCCGCTTCCTTCTGCAGTTTGGCAATCAACGCGTGCTGCTCGCCCTCGGCGCAGGGAATGTTGAGCTCGGGCGTCGACAGCGCATCGGGCAGCGCGTTCAGCACCACCGAAGGATCGGCATGACGAGAAACAATTTCCATCAGCCGCGCGCCGGCATACAGCCCGTCGTCGAAACCGTACCAGCGCTCGCCGAAAAACGTATGGCCGCTCATTTCACCCGCGAGTACCGCGCCTGTCTCCTTCATCTTCGACTTGATCAGCGAATGACCCGTCTTCCACAGCATCGGCACGCCGCCGTGCCCGAGAATCCACGGTTTCAGATTGCGCGTCGACTTGACGTCGTAGATGATCGTCGCGCCCGGCACCCGCGAAAGAACGTCGGCGGCGAACAGCATCAGCTGCCGATCCGCATAAATCACGTTGCCGCCCGGCGTGACGACGCCGAGCCGGTCGCCGTCGCCGTCGAATGCAAGGCCGAGCTCGCAGTCGCCTTCGCGCAAACGCTGCTTCAGATCCTCGAGGTTCTTGGGTTGCGATGGATCGGGGTGGTGGTTCGGGAAGCGGCCGTCGACGTCGCAGAACAGTTCGACGACCTCACAGCCGAGGCGGCGATAAAGCGCGGGTGCGTAGGCGCCGGCCACGCCGTTGCCGCAGTCGACGGCGATGCGCATCGGCCGGGCGAGCTTCACGTCGGACGCAATGCGGTCGAAATACGCCGTGCCGACGTCCTGCGCACGCAGGCTGCCGCTGCCTTCGGAAAGCTCGCCGCGCTCGATGCGCGCGCGCAGTGCCTGGATGTCGTCGCCCGACAGCGTCGTGCCGTCGATGACCATCTTCAGGCCGTTGTAGTCGGGCGGATTGTGGCTGCCCGTGACCATGACGCTGCACGCCGTGCCGAGGTGCACGGCGGCGAAGTAGGTCATCGGCGTCACGACCATGCCGATGTCGACCACGTCGACGCCGGCGGCGCGAATGCCGTCGGCGAGGGCGCCGACGAGCTCCGGGCCGGACAGCCGGCCGTCGCGGCCGACAGCGATCGTGTCGCGCTTGCGCTCGCGCGCGAGGCTGCCGAGCGCGCGCCCGATCGTCTGTACGACCGGTGCAGTGAGCGTGCGGCCGACGACGCCGCGAATGTCGTACGCCTTGAAGATTTCGGGAGGGAGCATGCGAGCGATCCGGCGAGGTCCGAAGAAAGGACTTCGATCGTCAGCGTGGCGGCGCGCCGCTGTCGATCGAGCGGAAGTAGTGTAGCAACCGCGCCGGCAGCCAATCGACGTGGCCGGGAAAACGTCCGGCCGCAAAGCCCGCATGGCCGCCGTGCCGCGGCTGCTCGAGCGTCACGAACGCGCTGACCTCGCGTTGCGTCGGAAGCGAGTGCGCCGGTATGAACGGATCGTTGCGCGCGTTGATCACGAGCGTCGGCACGGCGATCGCGGCCAGCCACGGTTTGGACGACGCGCGCGTCCAGTAGTCGACCGTGCCCGCAAACCCGTGCAGCGGCGCGGTGACGATCTCGTCGAAATCCCATAGCGTGCGCACGCGGCGGATGCGCGCCGCGTCGAGCAGGCCGGGAAAGCGCGCGGCCATCGCGAGCGACTTGGGCTTGAGCGTCGCGAGGAAGTGCCGCGTGTAGACGCGATTGATGCCACGGCCGATGGCGATACCCGCGGCCATCAAGTCGAGCGGCGCCGAGACGGCGGCCGCGGCGCGAAGCGTGGGCGCCGCGGTGCTGCCCGCTCGACCGAGCCAGTTCAGGAGCGCGCTGCCGCCGAGTGAGACACCGACGGCGTACAGGGGCGTTTCCGGCGCGATCGCATGGCGGATTGCCGCGAGCATCGCGCCGACTTCCGCGTGGTCGCCGGAATGATAGGCGCGCGGCAGGCGGTTCGGCTCGCCGCCGCACCCGCGGAAATGGGGCACGACGCCACGCCAGCCGGTTCGCGCAAGCGCGCGCAGCATTGCGCCCGCGTAATGCGACCGCGAGCCGCCTTCGAGTCCATGGAACAGTGCGACGACCGGAGCGCCGGGTTGCGCCGGCGCGTCGAGCCAGTCGAAATCCCAGAAGTCGCCGTCGGGCGTTTCGATGCGCTCGCGCGCGACCGGCGCGCTGCCGCGTCGCAGCCGATACGACCAGATCGTCTGCGCGTGTCCACCGGCGAGCCAGCGCGGGGCGCGGTAGGGCAATGCGGGCGGGGCAGGCTGCACGGGGGCGCGTGCACCGTGCGCGCGATGCGGGTATCGGCGTCCGCGCACGGTACGCGGGCAGACGGGTCAGGCGCGGGCGGCCTCGCGGGCGCGCGCGACACGCCGCTCGTACGTCTCCCGCGCGAGTGCGACATCGGCCAGGAAGTGAGGCAGCTCGGACAAAAGCAACGCCTGCGGTCCGTCGACGAGCGCGCGCGACGGGTCGGGGTGGAAGTCGACGAGCACGACGTTCGCGCCCGCGACGACGCCTTGCGCGACGACGTGGAAGACGTCGAGCAGGCCGTCAGGGGCGGCGGCGCGCGTGCCGACCGAGTGCGACGGATCGATCGCGACCGGCATGCGCGTCAGGCGCTTCAGCACCGGTACGTGCGCGAAGTCGACGAAGTTTCGATGCGGGTCGCCCATGTTCGTCTTCATGCCGCGCAGGCAGAACACGATCTTGCGGTTGCCTTCGGTTGCCAGGTACTCGGCCGCGTTCAGCGATTCGTCGAGCGTGATGCCGAAGCCGCGCTTGATCAGCACCGGAAATTCCTGTTGCCGGCCGACCAGCTTCAAAAGCTCGAAGTTCTGCGTATTGCGCGTGCCGATCTGCAGCATGACGCCGGTGGCGTGTCCGGTCGTGGCGAGCGCCTCGCGGATCTCGTCGACGTGCGATTCGTGCGTGACTTCCATCGAGATCACGCGGATGCCGTATTTCCCCGCCAGCTCGAAGACGTACGGCAGGCATTCGGCGCCGAACCCCTGGAACGCGTAAGGCGACGTGCGCGGCTTGTAGGCACCCATGCGCGTGCACACCTGCCCGTTGTCGCGCAGCGCCTTCAGCATCGCTTCGACGGACTCGCGCGAATCGACTGCGCAAAGGCCTGCGAAGACGTGCAGCGAATCCTGGCCGAAGCGTACGCCGTTGTACTCGAACGACGCGGGGCGGTCATCGCCCTGGCTGTGGCGGCCGAGCACGCGGTAGGGCTCGGACACGCGAACCACTTTCGCCACACAGGGCAGCACCTGCATCTGCTCCACCGTCAGCGCGCCGGTATTGCCGATCAGGTACATCTCGGTCAGTGTCACCTCGGTGCCCACTTCGCGGTGAACGCGGAACCGGATGTTGTGGAGCCGCTCGAGCTGGCTCGTCAGCATACGGTAATCGAGGCCTTCGGGATCGGTGTTGGGTTGGAGTACGAGGATCATCGGGGGGACAGTATTCCAGTAGGATCAAAGGCTTGTAGATTTTACCGCACCGGTGCTTTCGCGGCTCCGGATTCATGTTGCACCGCAAGAGGGTAGCTGCGCAACAGGGCAGCGGCCGCTGTCAGCCAATTCGTTGCTCCGGCCGTTACGGTTGCCGTAGACTGAAATCAAGTCTACGGCGGTCCTCTTCGGGGTCGCCAGCCGTTCACCGCAAGCTCAACGACACCCGCACACCAACGACCGAGGTTTCCGATGAAACGACTGCTTGCTTTGGCCATGATCGGCGCATTCGCCGCCGTGGCCACCCCTGCCTTCGCGCAGAACGCGCAGCAGGAACGGATGAAGACGTGCAACACGAAAGCCGGCGACAAGAAGGGCGACGAGCGCAAGGCTTTCATGAAGGATTGCCTGTCCGCCGAAAAGAAGACTTACGACAACAAGATGGGCGCCTGCAATACGCAGTCGAAGGGCAAGACGGGCGAGGAGCGCAAGAAGTTCATGTCGGAGTGCATGAAGAAGGCCGCGTGAGCGCGTCGGGCGAGGCGTAGCCGAGCCAAGGCCCGAAGGGCGCGACGACGCGCGATTGCGGGGAGGCCGACACGCAGAGGTCGCAGTGTTCGTGGTTTTGCGAGGAGGCCGACGCCTGACGTCCGACAAGCGCCATTTTCAGCACACGATCGCGCGATCTCCTGTCCGCGCGATCGCAATTACAAGGCCGCACTCGTTGCGGCCTTGTTTTTGGGGCGCTCTGCCGTATGCCTACCCGGCGACGACGCCGATCAGCCGGCCCAGCAGATACGTGATGCCGCCCGCGAGCCCGCCGAGCACCAGCATCCGCACGCCTGAGTAGACGGCGTGGCGTCCGGTGAAAAGCGAAAGCGTGGCCCCGACGCTGAACAGGCCTGCCGCGGTCAAGCCGATCGACCACGCCAGCGCGTTTCCGTCGCCGCCGAACACGTAGGGCGCGAGCGGAACGAACGCGCCGGCTGCAAACGCGGAAAGCGAGCTCCCCGCGGCGCCGAGCGGTGATCCCAGCTCGGCGGGGTTGAGTCCGAGCTCCTCGCGCGCGAGCGTATCGAGCGCGTGGTCGGGATCCGCGACGAGCCGCTTGGCGAGCCGGTCGGCCTGTTTCGGCGGAACGCCCTTCGCGGCGTAGATCAACGCGAGCTCCTGCGCCTCGGCTTCGGGATACTGGACGAGCTCGTCGCGTTCGAGCGCGATCTGGTACTCGTAGAGCTCGCGCTGCGATTGCACGGAAACGTATTCGCCGGCCGCCATCGCGAATGCGCCCGCCGCCATGCCAGCGACGCCGGAGAGCACGACGACCTTGAGGTCGGACGTTGCGCCCGCGACGCCGAGGATCAGGCTCGCGTTGGAGACGAGGCCGTCGTTGACCCCGAACACGGCCGCGCGCAGGTTGCCGCCGCCGCCCAGGCCGCGGTGACGGCGCTCGAACAGCGCGCCCGGCTGCGGTACCGGGTGTCCCGAATCGGCCATGGGCACGGCGCCGTAAACGGCCATGCCGCGCACTTTCATCGCCGCGAGTACGTTGCGCAATCGCCTCGGACCGAGCCATTGCACGAGTCCGGCAACGAGACGCGTTCGCGCATCGGGCACGAAGGGCCCGGGCGCCGGATGGCCGCGCGACGTCAACTGCGCCCGCCAGATGGCGGCCTGCGCCTCGGCCTCGCCGGCGAGGCGGCGAAAGAGCTCCGCGCGCACCGTGCCGGTTTCCGCGTCAGCACATGCGCGATACAGAAATGCGGAGCGCTGCTCTTCGCTCCAGGACTCGAGCGGATTCATTGTCGCGTGCGCGTCACTTCGTGGCAGCCTCGATCCGCGCCATCACGTCGGGTGAAAGCCGCGGCACGACGTCGAGCGCCCGCATGTTCTCGGCCACTTGCGAAGGCCGGCTCGCGCCCGTGATCACCGTCGACACGTTGGGATTTGCGAGGCACCACGCGAGCGACATCTGCGCGAGCGTACAACCGAGTTCTTCCGCGATCGGAACGAGCGATTGGACCTTCGCAAGCCGCGTCGGTTCGAGCACGCGCTCGGCAAGCCATTCATAGCCCTTGACCGCGGCGCGCGAATCCGGCGGCACACCCTTCGCATATTTGCCGGTCAGCGCGCCGGACGCGAGCGGACTCCACGTCGTGAGGCCGAGGCCGATGTCCCGGTAGAGGCGCGCGTATTCGTTCTCGACGCGCTCGCGATGGAACACGTTGTATTGCGGCTGCTCCATCACCGGCTTGTGCAGGTGGTGGCGCTCGGCAATCTGGTACGCGGCCATGATCTCCGCTGCGCTCCATTCCGACGTTCCCCAGTACAGCACCTTGCCGGCCTTAATCATGTCGTGGAACGCAAACACCGTTTCCTCGATCGGTGTGTCCGGATCGGGCCGATGACAAAAGGCCAGATCGACGTAATCGAGGCCAAGTCGCGCGAGCGAGCCGTCGATTGCCTGCATCAGGTATTTTCGGTTCAGCGTGTTCTTTTCGTTCGGGCCGTCATTGAGACCCCAGTAGAACTTGGTCGAAATCACGTAGGACGAGCGCCGCCAGCCGAGCTTGCGCAACGCGTCGCCCATCATCGTCTCGGCGCCGCCCTTGGCGTAAGCCTCGGCGTTGTCGAAGAAATTCACGCCGGCGTCGTGCGCCGCCGCCATGCAGTCACGCGCAGCACGCTCGTCCATCTGGTTGCCGTACGTCACCCACGAGCCGAACGAAAGTTCGCTGACCCGAAGGCCCGAGCGTCCGAGGCGGCGATAGTTCATGGCGGTCCTGTTTTCTTGAAGAAGAGGCGTGACGTCCTGCCAGGCGGGGCGAGAGGACAGGCGCCGGAATGTGCGATCGGAGCGGGGTCGTTCGCGGGTTGGGCAAACCGAAGCGCGATCGTTCCCCGCAATGCGCGACGGCGTTCCGGCTAGAATCGCGGCCTTCATTCTACCTCGCAGGATTCCAAGATGCCCGCGCGTCGCGCAGCGTCCGCACGCAAACCCGCGCCGTTCGACGTCGACGCGCTCTGGGCGGTGAAGCGCATCGGCTCGCCGACGCTTTCGCCCGATGGCCGCGTCGCATGCGCGACCGTGACGTCGTTCTCGATGAACAAGAACGTGGGATCGAGCGAGTTGTGGCTGTTTCCGACCGGACGTGGCGGCGCAGCCGGCAAGCCGCGGCGCCTCACCACCGGCGACAAGGACGGCGATCCGCGGTTCTCGCCCGACGGCTCGCGCATCGCGTTCACGGCGAAGCGCGGCAGCGACGCCGAGGCGCAAATCTACCTGATCGCTCCCGATGGCGGCGAAGCGACGCGGCTCACCGACATTCCGACCGGCGCCACCGCGATCAAGTGGTTTCCCGACGGCAAGCGCATCGCGTTCGTGTCGTGGGTGTGGCCGGATGTGAAGGGCGAGGCCGCACTGGCGCGGCGCGTGTTCGAGAGGAAGGAGGCCAAGGTCAAGGCGCACCTGACCGAGCGTGGCGAATACCGCTTCTGGGATCACTGGCTGACGGACGGCCGCGAGCCGCACGTCTTCGCCTGCGACGTCGCGACGGGCCGCACGACGGACCTGCTCGCCGGCACGGGCCTCGCGCTGCAGCCGTGGGATCCGACCGCCGAGCTCTACGACATTTCACCCGACGGACGCGAACTCGCGCTGACGATCGATCCGCAAGCCGAGCCGGGAATGATGAACCGTTGCGACGTCGTCGTCGTCGATATCGCGCGGCGGCGCGTGCGCAATCTCACGTCCGCGAGCGACCGCTCCGACGAGCATCCGCTGTACTCGCCGGACGGCAAGTGGATTGCGTTCCACGCGTACGACACGGCGCGCGCGTTCAACGACCAGGGCGCGTTGCGGCTGCTCGATCGGCGCACGCGCACATGGCGGACGCTGGCTCCGCGCTTCGACCGCGCGACGACGCATTTGCAGTGGACGCCGGATTCGCAGGCGTTGCTGTCGCTCGTCGAGGATCGCGGCCGTGTCGGCCTGTGGCGGCATTCGATCGTCGATGGAACGCCCACGCAACTCGTGCCGGGCGGCGTGATCTCAGGCTTCGCGCGCTCGGCGGATGGCAACGTGCTCGCGTACACCCGTGACTCGGCGCGGCATCCGCCGGCGCTGTTCGCGGCCGATGGCGAAGGCAAGAACGAGCGGTCGCTCGAATCGCTCAATCGCCCGCTGCTCGCGCGCCACGCGCTCGGCGACGTCAAGGAGTTCACGGTCGCAGGGTGGCGCGGCGAGCCCGTGCAGATGTTCGTGACGTATCCGCCGGGCTTCGACCCGTCACGGAAATGGCCACTGATGCACTCGATCCATGGCGGCCCGCACGCGTCGCATCACGACGGCTGGCACTTCCGCTGGAACACGCAGGTTTTCGCGGCGCAGGGCTACGTGGTCGCCGCGGTCAACTATCACGGCTCGTCGGGGTTCGGCCAGAAATTCCTCGAAACGATCACCGGCCGCTACGGCGAAAAGGAATTCGCCGACACGGAAGCGGCGACCGATTACCTGCTGCGGCGCGGCTACATCGATCGCACGCGGCTCACGGCGACCGGCGGAAGCTACGGCGGATTCATGGTCGCGTACATGAACGGCCATACGCACCGCTATCGCGCCTTCGTCTGCCATGCCGGCTGCTACGACTGGGTCAGCATGATGGCGACGGACGGGTACCGGTTCTTCGCGAAGGAGCTCGGCGCTTTTCACTGGGACGATGCGCCGCGCGTCATGCGGCAATCCCCGCATCATTACGTCAAGGCGGCGAGGACGCCGACGCTCGTCGTGCACGGCGAGCTCGACTATCGCGTGCCGGCGACGCAGGGGCTGCAGTACTTCAACTCGCTGAAGGCGAAAGGCGTGGCGGCGCGTCTCGTGTACTTTCCCGACGAGAACCACTGGATTCTGAAGCCGCAGAACTCGCGACTTTGGTATCAGGAGTTCTTCGCGTGGCTCGCGCGGTTCGCGCCGGCGGAGCGCAAAGCACGCGGCCGCCGGGCGTAAGCGCCCCGCTAGTCGCGTGCCCGGGATTACTTTCGGCCGCGCTCGCGGCGCTCGACGCTTTCCTGACAGGCGACGCAGCGCGTGGCGGCGGGGTACGCGGCCAGGCGCTCGTACGGAATCGCATTGCCGCAGTCTATGCACTCGCCATACGTGCCATCGGCGATGCGGGCGAGACTTTGCTCGACGGTCGCGAGTTCGGCGAGATCGCGGGAGACGAGCGCGATGTCGTGTGCCGCCATCGCGTCGGCCGCGGCCCAGTCGTCGGTGTCTTCCATGCGGTTGCGCAGGCCCACGAGGCGCGGGTCGTCCTGCGTCTTGAGCTTGGCCGCGACGTCGGCCCGCAGCGCACGCTGACGGACGCGCAGCGCTTCCGCGAGGTCGGCGCGCTGCGTTCCGGTGAGCGGGTGCGAGGCCATGGCGCTTGCATTATCGGCCAGATGTGCGGCGGGCGCACGGGGGCCCGCGGAAGGCCCGGGGCCTTGAATCGCCGGCGGGCGGCCCTAGATTGCGGTATGTCGCGGGCGCATGCCGCCCGATTCCCTCCACAACACGAGGACGAAACCATGGCCAGTCTGCAGATCTACGATCCGTTCGCCGATCCGGCGGTGGATACGCTGTTCCGGCATTTCTTCCGCCCCGAGCGCGGCGACCGCGCTGCTCCGCAGGGCATTCGCGTCGACGTCGCCGAGACCGACAAGGGCTACACGGTCTACGCCGAGGTGCCGGGCATCGCGAAGGACGAGATTCACGTCGCCGTCGAAGGCAACCAGGTGACGATCGCCGCCGAAGTGAAGCCACTGATCGCGCAGGCGGAAGGCACGCGCGTGCTGCGCACCGAACGCTACAGCGGCAACGTGTATCGCAGCTTCACGCTGCCGGTCGAGCTCGACGAGACGGCGAGCGAGGCGAAGTACGAAAACGGCGTACTGAAGCTCGAGCTGGTCAAGAAGCCGGCGGTCGCAGGCCGCAAGCTGACGATCCGGTAACGGCCGGCGAATTGACGGTCAGCGGGAAACGGGGTCCGAGACGAATTTCCGATCGTAAGGCTGCTTGGGTTTGCCACGCGCGTTCGCGGGGAAATTCGTCTCGGATCCCCGTTTCCCGCGACCCCGTTTTCACCGCTACCGCGTACGGCGCGCCGGATACTCTTCATCGATGTTGTCCCGGAAGTAGCTCCACGGCGACGATGCCGTCGAGAACCGTCGCCACACTTCGCCGGGCACGCCGCTGTATTCGAACGTGCCGGCCGTGAGCTCGACCACGAGCTTGCGCTCGCGCGCGTCGTAGCCGGCCGCCCGCAGGCTGCCGCCGCTCATTCGCTTCATTTCCATCGGTCGACTCCTTTGCGATTCCGCCGCCGCGGCGGCGGCTCGTCCCTGCGCCGAATGCTACGATGTAGCGATCGGCAAGCGCAAAAAATCCAGCATGACGATCGGCCTGCTGCGCGGCGTCGCGGCGTGGTGCCTGTGCGGCGCGCTTGCCGCGTCGCCCGCATTCGCCGCCGACATGGCGAAGACGCTGCGCGTCGCCTATTCGATCGCCGAGACGTCGTTCGATCCCGCGTTCGCCTCCGATGCCGCCTCCGACGGCATCATCGCGAACATCTTCGACACGATGCTCGACTACGACTATCTGGCGCGCCCAGTGCGGCTCGTCCCGCGCGCACTCGAGGCGATGCCGGTCGTCGAGGATGGTGGCAAGACCTATGTGTGCCGCATCCGGAAGGGCATTCATTTCGCGCCCGATGCGGCATTCAAGGGCGTGCGCCGCGAGCTGACCGCAAACGATTTCGCGTATGCGCTGAAGCGGATCCTCGATCCGGCGGTGAAGTCGCCGTGGTTGTGGCTGATCGAAGGCAAGCTGGTCGGCGGCGACGAGGCACGTGCGGCGGCGGCCGCGAGCGGCCGCTTCGACTACGACAAGCCGTTGCCCGGGCTCGAGGTGGTCGACCGCTACACGCTGCGGATCCGACTCACCGCGCCGGACCTGCGCTTCCCGTATGTGCTCGCGGTTCCCACGACGTCGGCGCAGGCGCGCGAGGTGGTGGAGACGTACGGCACCGATATCGGCGCGCATCCGGTCGGCACGGGGCCGTACACGCTCGGCGAATATCGGCGCAGCGCGCGCATCGTGCTCGTCGCCAATCCAGGGTTCCGTCCGATGACCTACGCGCCGGAGGGACCGATCCCGCCGGCCTCGCAACCCGTTGCCGAGGCGCTTCGCGGCAAGCGCCTGCCACTCGCGGGTCGCGTCGAGATCAGCATCATCGAGGAAGGGCAGGCTCGCTGGCTCGCGTTCATGAATCGCGAAATCGACTTCCTCGACATCCTGCCGATCGACTTCACCGAGCAGGCGCTCGACAAGGACGGCAAGCTGCTGCCGGCGCTCGCCGCGCGCGGCATCGTGCACGACGTGCTGTTGCGTCCGAACACCTGGTGGTTCTACTTCAACATGGAGGACCCGGTCGTCGGTGGCTACACGCTCGAGAAGATCGCGTTGCGGCGCGCGATCGCCATGGGCTACGACAACGCCGAGGCGATTCGCGTGCTGCTGAAGGGCCGCGCGGCGCCTGCGTACGGACCGATTCCGCCCGACATCGCGGGCTACGATCCGAACCTTAAGACGGACGCGCAACTCTACGACCCGGCGCTGTCGCGCGAACTGCTGGACCGGTTCGGCTACAAGGACCGCGACGGCGACGGGTATCGCGAGTCACCGGATGGCAAGCCGCTTTCGATCGAGCGCTGGTCGTCGCCGAACTCGGCGGCGCGGCAGTCCGACGAGCTGTGGAAGAAGAACATGGACGCGATCGGACTGCGCGTCGTGGTGAAGAAAGAGCGGGTGCCGGAGCTGCGCAAGATGGCGAAGGCTGGCAAGATTCCCATGCGCGGCGACGGCTGGAACGCCGACTATCCCGACGCCGAGAACTTCATGCAACTCCTCTACGGACCGTCGGGCCCGGAGAACAACGCGCGCTTCAACCTGCCCGCGTTCAACGAGCTGTACGAGCAGGCGCGGACGCTTCCCGATTCCCCCGAGCGGACGCGGCTGTTCGACCGCATGACCGAGCTCGTCATCGCCTATGCGCCGTGGCGGCTCACGTATCACCTGCTCGAGGACAGCGTGCGCCACCCGTGGATCGGCACGTACGTGCCGCATCCGATCCGGTCGCAGTGGTGGCAGTACATCGACGTCGACCCGGCGCTGCGCGCGCGCGGACTGACGACGAAGGGTGAAGTACGCGGGAAGGATGCCGGACGAGCGACGCCGGGTGACGGGTAAGTTACGCGACGCGACCGGCGCGTCACTCCTTCTTCGGCAATTCGTAGGCCTTGCATTGCATCCGCACGACGGTCTGCTCGCGCGTGAGGTCGAGGTCCATGCCCTTGCCGCGCAGCTCCATCAGGCCGTTCAGGTAGCGGATGCCCGAGCCTGACGGCACCTGGTACAGGATGACCCGCGTGCCGTCCGGCATCAGAAGCCGGGCTTCGGCGTCGGCGAAGCGGATCACGATCCGCTCGCCCTGCCGATCGCAGTCGATCGTGTTCTTCGCCGCCTCGATCTCTTCCTTCGTGGGACCCTGCTGGCAGGCCGCGAGCGCCAGCAGCGCGGCGATCGGCACGAGCGAGGAGACTATTTTTCGAGGCATGCTGTGAAGGCTCCTGTGTGGGGGGTCGAGCATAGCATCGCCATGCGGCTACGTGACCGCATAGCGCGGCCGCGCGGATTTGCGCCGGAAGCGGATGCTCTCCGGATACGACAGCACCTCGATCTGCCGGCCGTCGCGGTTCGCCTGCTGCATCGCCTGCCACCAGCGCGCGTCGAGCAAATCGGCATGAAACGCGAGGAATGCGTCGCGAACTCCGGGATCGGTCAGCAGGAACGTCGCGAACTCCTCGGGAAACACGTCGTGCGGACCGACCGGATACCAAACGTCGCCCGACATGTCGTCCACGCCGGCCGGCGCCTTCGGAATCGTGCGGAAGCGGCAATCGGTCAGGTACTCGATCTCGTCGTAATCGTAGAACACGACGCGGCCGTAGCGGGTGACGCCGAAGTTCTTGAACAGCAGATCGCCCGCGAAGATGTTGATCGCCGCGAGCTCCTTGATCGCGTTGCCGTAGTCGCGAATGGCGCGGGTCGTGGCGCCCGCGTCGGCGTCGCGCAGGTGGAGGTTGAGCGGCGCGAGCCGCCGCTCGATGTAGACGTGGCGGATGATGACGTGGTCACCGTCGAGTTCGAGCTGCGACGCGATCGCAGATTCGAGCTCCGCCATCAGCGCGTCGGTGAAACGCTCGCGCGGGATCGCTACGTTCGAATATTCGAGGATGTCGGTCATCCGCCCGGCGCGGTCGTGATGCTTGACGAGCGCGTATTTCTGCTTGACGCGCGCGGCATCGGTGTCCTTCGACGGCGAGATGCGGTCGCGGATCACCTTGAACACGTACGGATACGACGGCAGCGTGAACACGCACATGACGAGCCCCTGGATGCCGGGGGCCACGACCAGCCGGTCGGTCGAATGCTTGAGGTGATGCAGGAAATCGCGGAAGAACAGCGTCTTGCCGTGCTTCTGCAGACCGAGCATCGTATAGAGCTCGGAGGCCGTCTTGTCCGGCACCACGGTACGCAGGAACTCGACGTACGCCGATGGCACTTCCATGTCGACGAGGAAATACGCGCGGTTCGCCGAGAACAGCAGCGCGAGCTCGGCCGGATCCGTCAACAGGGCGTCCACGTACAGCCGCTCGTCGCCGCGGCGCTTGATCGCGACAGCAAACGGATACAGGTGCACGCCGTTGACGACCCGACCCACCGCATACGCGGTCTGGTTGCGGAACAGCAGGCTCGACAGCACCTGGATCTGACAATTCGCGTCGACGGCGAAAGGCCGCGCGAGGCGCCGGCGCATCGCCGCAAGCGTGTGGATCAGGTCGGCGCGGAAATCGTCGAAGCGCGGCGCGAGCCGAAAATCGAGCACCAGGTCGATCAGCGCGGCACGAAGGCCGTCGCGGCGCGGATAGTAGCAGCGATACGAAGGCGCGCCGTCGTCGAGGTACTCCGTCGACGTGGACGGCCGCACGAACAGGCAACGGTTGTGGAAGTATGTCCGGTGCAGCAGTTTCGAGGAGACGGTGTTGAAGAACGTCTCGGCGCATTCCGGCTGGCGATGATCGACGATCAGGCCGATGAAGCGCCGCTTCACCTCCGCCCAGAAGGCGTCGGCGCCGCCGCTGTCCGTCTGCGTGAAGCGGAAGTCGCGCTCGATGCGTGCCACTGTTTCGGCGACACGACGATCGTAGAAGTCGATGCGGTCGCGTGCGACGTGACCGATCGCGAGCCAGTTGCCCGCTTCGAAGTGGCGCTTGGCCGCGCGCGCGCATTCGCGGAAGAGCGCATAGTGCCGGTTGAAGCCCTCGAGCAGGACTTCGGCAATGACGTCCGGCGACGCGACGGCCGTCGGGCATGAAACGCTGTCGTCGGTTTGCACGACCGGGCGCGTCCGAGCCACTCCGCGCGGAGACTCAGGCGTCAGTTGCCCTTCGCTTTCTCGATCTGCGCGTTGTAGTCCTTGATCGCGTTGTTGTGCTCTTCGATCGCCTCGTTCGACGCGCGCACGTGCGGCTCGGCGAGCGCCTGCTGCTCCTTGACGAACGTCTTCAGGCATTCGACGTAATCGACGTAGCTCTTCTGCCACGTGCGCCGCTGGTTGTCGCTCGCGAGATTGCCGGGAAAGTCGCTCGGCTTCACGCAGCTGTGCTTCGGGGTCGGCGTGGCTGACTTCGCCGGTGCCGGGGCAGGGCTAGCAGGCGGGGGCGCCGGAGTCGCAGGCGCGGGACTGGCAGGTGCGGCCGGTTGCTGCGCCATCGGCGCGGTGGCGATGCCGGCTGCGAGAAGCGCGGCCGCGAATGCGATCGAACGATGCTTCATGGAATGCTCCGCAAGGATGAGCGGCGCATTTTACGCTCGCGCGTCCGACAGCCGTTGGCGCCGCAGTCCCGCAGCAATCTGCGCCGCAGTCCCATAGCCGTCAGTGCCGCAGTCCCGCGGGCGTCAGTGCCGCAGCATCGTCGCGAGCGCGCGCACGCCGGCTGCGATCAGATCGACGCCGAGATCACCTTCGTATTCGCGGCGATCGCGGGCGAGCTCGCGCTCGACGTTGGCGATCGCGATCACGGCATCGCCTGTCAGCGGTTTTTCCGCGGTGCGTTTCGTTTCGGCCGAGTCCAGCTCGGCGAGCGCCTTCTTCACCGCTTCGGGGTCGAGCAGCATGACGGGCGAGCCGCAATACGGACACACGGCCGATCGCTCGAGCACGACGGGCCCGCCGCAGCTCGCGCAGCGCACCGTGGACACCGTGGCCCGCAGTTGCGCGATCTCCGCGTCGGCGACCGGGCGAATGAAGTTCTTTTCGCGGAGGAACTGCACGTAAGGCGTGAAGCGGCCGTGGCCGTAGCGGCAGCGGTAGTACGTGAAGCGCGTCGTCTGCCGGACGTCGCGCGTGAGGGACAGCGGCGTCGTGCACCGGGGACAGGGCAGAAGCGCAGGATACGCGGTGCGCGCGTCGCGGCGCGACGCGCCGATCGCGCGAAACAGGTCGATCAATGCGCCGGGCGTGAGCTGCTGGCTCTCGGTGGCGTCGAGCCACAGTGCCTGGCAGTTGTCGCAGGCGTCGACGGTGACGGGGGACAGCGGCGCACGCGCGAGCGCGAGCGGGCGCATCGTCTGGCCGCAGCCCGGGCAGCTCAGCTCGGCCACGTCGGCCAATGGGCGTACACGCGGGCGAAGACGTCAGCGGGCGTTGAACGTATTGCAATCGCGCGGATCGCCCGACTGCAGGCCGGTGCGGAACCAGCGCGCGCGCTGCTCGGCGGAGCCGTGGGTGAACGAATCAGGCACGACGTAGCCTTGCGTGCGCTTCTGGATCTGGTCGTCGCCTACCGCGGCGGCGGCGCGCAGTCCGCTCTCGATGTCCTTGGCGTCGATGATGCCGCGCTTCTGCGAATAGAAGCCCCATACGCCTGCGTAGCAGTCGGCCTGCAGCTCGAGACGAACCGACAGCATGTTGGCGGTGCGCTCGTCGCTGCGCTGCCGCTGCGCGTCGAACTGGCGCATCGTGCCGAGCAGATTCTGTACGTGGTGCCCGACCTCGTGGGCGATCACGTACGCCTGTCCGAACTCGCCCGGCGCGCCGAAGCGCGTGTGGAGCTCGTTGAAGAACGACGTGTCGAGATACAGATCCTGGTCCGCCGGGCAATAGAACGGACCGACGGCTGCGTTCGCGCGGCCGCACGCCGAACGCGTGATGCCGCGATACAGCACGAGCTTCGGTGGATCGTAGCGCGAGCCCATCGCTTGGAACAGCGCGCTCCACACGTCCTCGGTATCGCCCAGCACGGCGCGCGAGAAATCCTTGTTGACGTCGCCACCTTGCGCGGCGGAGCCGCTTCCCTGCGGCGCGGATCCCGGCGGCACGCGCGTTGGCGGCGCCGACTGTTGCGGCGGCGCCTGCACGGTGCCGCCGTCACCGCCCATCATGCCGAGCATTTCGAACGGATTGATGCCGAACAGCATGCCGACGATCACGAGAATGATCATTGCGCCGCCGCCGAGGCGCATGCCGCCGAAGGGCATGCCGCCGCCGGCGCTTTCCGGCGCGTTGCCGGTGCGGTCCTCGACGTTCTCGCTGCGCCGGAAATCTCCCCACCGCATGGCTCACGCTCCCGGGAAATCGTCGTGCGCGCTGTCGTGCATGCGCGTCACCGATGCAATCGATTATACGGCCGGCACGTCAGGGCCGAAGCGCTCGATACAGATACGGGAGGCTCACGTCCATCCGGTAGTCGATCGACGAATGGTTGTCGTCGAATTCCTCGTAGACGTGCGCGATACCGTGCTCCGTCAGCCGCTTGGACAACAGCCGCGCGCCGTAGTGCAGATGGTACTGGTCGCGCCAGCCGCAGTCGATGTAAATGCCGCGCATCGACGCGAGATTGCGCTTGCACGATGCGACAAGATTGACGGGATCGTTGCGCTGCCACCGCCGCCACCGCGCCGGAATCAGCTCGCCCGTTTCGAGATCGAAGGGCACGCGAAACCCGAGCGGCGTGCGCGGATCGGGATCGTAGGTCGCGGCCATCGCGAGATTCATCAGCGCGTGCACCTCGCTGTCGGTCAGCTTGTCCTTCTCCCAGACATGCGTGAGAAACCGCCGCACGCGGCCGTCGTCGAGGCCCGAAGCGGTTTCGCGCGAATCGCGGATCACGTCCACGCGTCCGGGCGTGCGCGGCCGCCGCCGGTACCGGTCGAGCTCGTTCAGCGTGCGCGGCCAGTCGGTGAAGTAGCAGAAATCGAACAGCGCATCGCCGGAATGATCGGCCACCGCACCCCAATGCCCGGCATAGCGCATCGCATGGATGATCGCGCCATACCCGCCGGAGGACTTGCCGAACAGGCCGCGATGCTCGCGCGAGGCGAGTGTGCGGAACTCGCGATCGACGAGGGGAACGAGCTCGCGCGTCAGGTAGTCCGCGTAGCGGCCGACCGCGGACGAGTTCACGTACTGGTTGCCGCCGAGCGACGTGAAACAGTCGGGAAACGCGACGATCACGGGTCCCATCCGGCGTTCCGCGACGAGCCGCGCGATGCGTTCGGGGACGTTCTCGTCGAACGCACGCCAGTTGAGATGTGCGAGCCCGGAGCCGGTGAAGCCCACGAGATCGAACAGCACCGGATACCGTCGTCCGCGTCCGCGCGTCGCGCCTTCGTCGTAACCCGGCGGCAGCCATACCGGAAGTCTGCGCACGTGCGGGTCGCCGAGCGCATTCCCGGCGAGGATTTTCGAGTCGTGCTCGAGCACGACGATGCGGCCGGACGGGCGTGATGTCGATTTGCGACTCATGAGAGGGCTCGTTGAAGATCGGCAGGCATTGCGGCAGCGCCGCGATTGTGCCGGTTCCAGCCGACCGCCGGCAATCGACGCGTGTCGACGGTCTTCCGGGCGCTGTGATGGGCAGGCCCTACAATCGGCGCTTTTCGAGAAGCGGACAGCGCGTTGGACCCATCCGATTCCAGTACCCGGTCGACACCGGCGGTTACACCTCCGACACCGGCGGTTACACCTCCGACACCGGGGCTTGCAGGCGTGACGCGCGCCGCGCTCTTCGCAAGTTTTCTCAAGATGGGATTGCTCGGCTTCGGCGGCGTGCTGCCGTGGGCGCGGCGCGTGATCGTCGACGAGCGGCGCTGGCTCGACGATCGCGAATTCGCCGAGCTGCTGGGCTTCTGCCAGGTGCTGCCCGGACCGAACGTCGTCAATCTGGCCGTGATCATTGGCGCGCGCACGCACCGCGTGCAGGGCGCGCTGATCGCCGTCTCCGGCATCCTGCTCGTGCCGGTCGGCCTGCTGCTGCTGATCGCCACGTTCTACGCTTCAGTGGCGAGCGACGTTCTGGTGCAGAACGCGATCGCCGGCGCGTCGGCGGCCGCGGCGGGACTGATCATCGGCACCGCGTTGCGGCTGCTGATCCACGCGCGTCCGCCGTCGCGCGGAATGCTTGTCGGCGGCGCCGCGTTTCTGACCGTGGGCGTGCTGCAATGGCCGCTGCTGTGGGTGATCGCCGTTCTCGTTCCCGTTGCGGTCATCGCGGAATGGCGGGCGACGAGATAGCGACGATGAGCACCGCCGAAATCATGGCCGAGATCGCCGTCCGGTTCGCGGCGCTGTCGTTCGTGGCGATCGGCGGCATCAACGCGATCGCTCCGGAAGTTCATCGCGTCGTCGTCGACGTCGAAGGATGGATGACCAGCGCGCAATTCGCCGAGCTGTTCGCGCTCGCGCAGCTTGCGCCGGGGCCGAATGCAATGTACGTCGCGCTGGTCGGCTGGAAGGTGACCGGCGTCATCGGCGCGCTCGTCGCGACGATCGCTGTCTGCGGACCTTCTTCGGTCGTGTGCTACGTCGCCTGGCACTGGATGGACCGACTGCGCGAATCGCGGCTTCGCGCGGTCATTCAGCGCGCGCTCGCGCCGCTGGCGATCGGACTGATACTCGCGACCGGCTACACGCTCGCCCGAGGAGCGGACCGTTCATTGGGCGCGCTCGGGCTCACGGTGCTCGCCACCGCCGCGCTCGCATTCACGCGCGTGAATCCTGTCTGGGTGCTGATTGCCGCCGCAATCATCGGCGCCGCAGGACTCGCGTGAGCCGGAAGGGCCGCCACCAAGGGCGAACAAGCAGCGGAGCGCGCTAGCGCGAAGGGTCGCTAAACGCGACAGTCAGCTCCGCTTTTTCCGCAGATCGATCATCGTCCCGCGACACCGCGGCGACCCGCAGCGGCACGCGTAATCGGCAAGCAGGCGCGCGGTGCGCCGGCCCGGCACGTTGAGCTTGTAATCGTACGAAAGCTCCTCGCCCGCGCGAATCGTGCGCTTGGCGGCGATGAACACGCGGCAGTCGTCGTCCTCGTACGGCTCGCAGTTCGGGCGGCAGCTATGGTTGATCCAGCGCGCGGCGTTGCCGCGCTGTCCCGCGTCGATCACGCGGCCGTCGGAAAGCTCGAACAGGAAGGTGTGAAACGGATTGTCCGGATCGCTGTCCGGCAGCTCGTCCGCGGCCTCCATCGTGATTCGCTTGCCGCGGTACTCGACGATGTCGGAGCCCTTTCGGATCGTGCGCGTGGCGAACACGCCGCGGCCGTGGATCGTCGAGTGGCGTACGGCATAGGGGCGCGGCTTGCGGGACTTCGCGGTAGAGCCTGGCTTGGCCGGCATGCGCGGAATTGGTTTGGCGGGCATTGACAGAAGGAGTCTTTCATCTCGTTGCAATCGAGGCGGATTGTCGCACGCCATGTCCGTGGCGGTGACCGCGCGCGTACGCCGCCAGTTTCGAGCGGGAATCACGGCCGCCGCGGTGCAGCCGGCGGCGGTACTTCCGCCACCACCGCCGCGGATTCCAGGCGATCGAATCGGGCGAGGTCGGGAAACAGGCGCATCCACAGCAGCACGACGGCGAGCGTGCCGAGGCCGCCTACGACCACCGACGGCACGACGCCGATCCATGCGGCGACGACGCCCGACTCGAACTCGCCAAGCTGATTCGACGTGCCGAAGAAAAGTGCATTCACCGCACTGACGCGCCCGCGCATGTGATCGGGTGTTTGCAACTGGACGAGCGTCTGGCGAACGACCACGCTCACCACGTCCGCCGCGCCCAGAGCGGCGAGCGCCGCCAGCGACAGGGCGAACGAGCGAGACACGCCGAAAACGATCGTCGCCGCGCCGAAGACGGCGACCGCACCGAGCATCTTGCGCCCCGCGCGCCCGCCGAGCGGATGGTGCGCAAGCCACAGCGCCATGCCGAGCGCGCCGACCGCGGTTGCCGATCGCAACAGGCCGAGTCCCCACGGCCCGGTATGCAGGATGTCGCGGGCGTAGATGGGCAGCAGCGCCGTCGCGCCGCCGAGCAGCACCGCGAACAGGTCGAGCGAAATCGCGCCGAGCACGATGGGCCGCCTTCGGACGAAGCGAATGCCGTCGAGCATCGACGCCCATCCGCCGGTCGGCCGCGGGGGTTGCGCATGGCGCGGGCGGACGCGCTGAATCAGCACGCCGGCCGCGACGAACAGCATCGCGCACGCGCCATAGACGACGGCCGGTCCGGCGATGTAAACGAGACCGCCGAGGGCGGGCCCGGCAACCGTCGCCGCCTGGCTTGCCGTCGAGTTCGCCGCGATCGCGCGTGCGAGCAGCGGCGGCGGCACGAGCGACGGCAGCAGCGCCTGCATCGTTGGGATCTGAAACGCGCGCGCCGCGCCGATGAGAAATACCAGCGCGAAGATCGCACGCGGCGTCAGCATGCCAAGCGCGCTTCCGCCGCAAAGGGCGAGCGCGGCGAGCGCTTCGGCGACGGCGCACATCTGCAGCACGCGGCGGCGTTCGCGGCGATCCGCGACGTGTCCGGCGACGAGCAGCAACAGCACCGACGGTACGAATTGCGCGAGGCCCACGAGCCCCAGGTCCAGCGCGCTCCCGGTGAGCGCGTACATCTGCCAGCCGACGCCCACAGTGATCATCTGGTGAGCAAGCGCGGTGCACACGCGCGCGAGCCAGTACAGGACGAACGGCGGCTGGCGCCGCAGCGCATCTTCAGCTGTTCGCGTTGCGCTCGCCGGAGTCATATCAGCGTGAGCACGACCGGCGTCGTGATCGCTGCGACCACGGTCGTGAGCACGATCGCCGATGCGATCGGTCCCGACAGCGCGTCGAACTCGTGTGCCATCAGGTAGACGCTCGCTCCGACCGGCAGTGCCGCCACCAGCACGATCGCCGCGGTCTCGAGGCCGGGGAGCGCGAGCGCGCGTGCGAGGCCGTAAACGACAAGCGGCTGCGCAATCATCTTGAGCAAGGCGATCGCGATCGATTCGCGCCATCCGCTGCGGATGTCGAACCCGGCGAGCCCCATGCCGAGCGCGATCAGCGACAGCGGCACCGCGGCATCGCTCACCATCGCGGGCGTTCGCTCGATGACACCCGGCAGCGGCAATCCGGTGAAGCCGAACGCCGTGCCGGCGAGGATGCTCGCGACGACCGGATTGGCGATCACGCCGCGCGTCGTCCGCCAGAGACCTGAAAGCGAAAAATCACGGTGGCGCGCCCATTCCACGGACACGGTGACGAGGGTCCACAGTACGAGCGAATTGAACACGAGCACGAGCGAAACCGCCGGCATCGCTGCGTCGCCGAGCGTCACCTTCGTGAGCGGAATCCCGAGCAGCACGGTGTTCGCGAAGATGCCGCCCATCGCGAACACGGACTGGCCGACACCGTCCATGCGGAAGAGCGAAAACGCGGCGACGCGGCCGATCGCGTATACAACGAGGCAGCCGCCGAAATAAGCGAGGAGCAGGCGCGCATCGACGGGGGGCAGCCGCGAGAAGTCGCTCATCAGCCGGAAGAGCAGGGCAGGCACGGCGACGCTGAACACGAACCGCGTAAGCGCATCGGATGCCGAGCGCGGCCAGCGGAACTGCGTCAGCCCGAAGCCCAGCAGCACCAGCAGGAACAGCGGCGCGGTGAGGCTCGCGACGTGCAGCAAGAGGCGGCCCGCGCGGAGGCTAGCAGCCCGAGGCGGAACGCTTGGTCACGACTAGTGGACTGTAACAACTGATTCAGGACTAATGCGACGCGACGGGTCGTAGTATTTCCACTTCACCGTCTTCGGTTCCTTATTGTAGTTGCGGATGTAGCGCATGAGTTTCCGCTTGAGGTCCGGTACCGAAGTGAAGATGCCGCGTGCGATCACGTCGCGTTCGATTTTGGCGAACCACAGTTCGACCTGGTTGAGCCACGAAGAGTAAGTCGGAGTGAAGTGCAGATGAACGTTGCGGTGCTCGGCAAGAAAAGCGTCGACGCGCTTGGTCTTGTGCGCGGAAAGATTGTCGGCAATCACGTGGATCTCCTTGCCGCGTGGCTGATTCACCACGATGTCGGTCAAGAACGCGACGAACTCCGCCGAGGTATGTCGTTCAGCCGTCTTGCCGAGAACCTCACCGGTTTTGGTATTGAAGGCGGCGTACAACGACAGCGTGCCGTGCCGGTAATACTCAAAGCCATGCCGCTCGGCGCGTCCCGGCGACAGCGGAAGCACCGGATCGAGGCGGTTCAATGCCTGGATCGCCGTCTTTTCGTCAACACAGAATACCGCCGCGTGCGCGGGTGGATTGATATAGAGCCCGATCACATCCGCCGCCTTGGCCTCAAACTGCGGATCATTCGAGGTGACGTAACGTTCCAGCCGATGCGGTTGGAGGTGGTGCTTCGCCCATACCCGCGCCACCATCATGTGCGATACGTCCAGCGCCGCACCCAACTTGCGCGTGCTCCAATGGGTGGCGCCGTCGGCAGGCTTCTTGGTCGTCGTCCATTCCAGGATGCGCGCTTCCAGCCGCGGCGTCAGCACCGAAGTCGTTTGACCCCGATGCCGACTGTACAAGCCCGCCACCCGTTCGGCGGCAAAGCGCTTGCTCCAGCTGTCAATGAAGCCACGACTGCACGGCAGACGATCGCAGATGTCATCCCACGTGCGGCCCTCGGCCAACAGCAACACCAAGCGCGCCCGGCGCGCGTCTTCCGCGCGACCCGTACGGCTGCTGGCTTGCTTGGTCAGTTCCACACGCTCGGCTTGCGTCAGGGTAATGGTGTTCGCCATAAACACCATTATAGTCTATAAATGACTGTTACAGTCCACTAGTACCAGTCACGGGATGTTTGTGGTGCCAGATCCGACGCTGTTTTGATGACCATCATCGATTGCCTGGCGTTTCAAAGACACTTCGGGGTCCACTACACTAGGCGGGAAAGGAGGTTTCATGACTTCGAGACGGTACGCGCGCGTCGTGCAGTGGCTCGCGCCCGAGCAGGTGCGCGACACGACCGAAGGCGATTTGTTCGGCGCCTATCGCGCGAAGCATGGCGTCTGACGCCGGCACGGCGGCGGTGAGTTTCCGCGCCGCCGCCGACGCGGGGGCCACGTTCCGCACGGTCATCGACACGCACGCGGCGGCGCAGCCGCGCG
>DATEIQ010000198.1:0-2002 GCA_035278845.1 Casimicrobiaceae bacterium
CTCTTCGACGAACTTCGTTCCCCATGCCGCCGCGGTGCCATGACCCCCCGACAGCGCGATCGAGCCGGTGATCAATCCGTTCGCCGGATGCAGGTCGAACAACCGCGCGAGCCCGACGCCGAGCACGTTCTGCAGTACCAGCGCTCCGACGATGACGATGAAGTACAGGAGCAGCACCTTCCCGCCCTTGACGAGCGACCGGGCGTCGGCGGACAGGCCCACCGTCGTGAAGAACATCACGTTGAGCGGCGTGAGCATCGCGGGGTCGAATTCGATGCGAAGGTCGGCCGCACCCCGAAGGCCTGTCACGACGATGGCGAACAGCATTCCGCCGACAACGGAAGACGGGATGCTGTATCGCTTGAGAAACGCGACGCGCTCGACGGCGAGCCGTCCGATCACGAGCGCGACCGCTGCCAACGCCAGGGTCGAATAAATGTCGAAGCGATACTGCATTCCGGAGGACACACCTTCGGCGCGTTGCGCGGAACTCGGAGCGTGCGCCAAGTCGTGCCGGCCGGCTTGCCATTTCACGACACGAGGGCGATGACGCTTCCTGCGGCGTCGCGGGTGGTCCTTGACTCAAATCAAAGAGTTACGTGACGGCTGCCGCAACGCCTGCGGTAGAATCGCCACACGATCCGCACGGTTCGCTTCGAACGCGCCCATGCAGTGACCGTGTTCGCTCAATCCATGTCGCTCTATACGCTCGGACTCAACCACACGACCGCGCCGATCGACGTGCGCGAGCGGGTGACGTTCGCGCCCGACGCGCTGTCCGACGCGCTGCGCGAGCTCACGTCGAAGCGGATGGTGAAGGAAGCGGCGATCCTATCGACCTGCAACCGCACCGAAGTCTATTTTCACGGTGGCGAGCCGCAGCCGATCGCACGTTGGCTCGAGAGCGCGCATCACCTGGCGCCGGCAGCGCTCGATCCGTACGTCTACACGCTGAACGGCGATCGCGCGGTGACGCACACGTTCCGTGTGGCGAGCGGCCTCGATTCGCTGGTGCTCGGCGAGCCGCAGATTCTCGGGCAGATGAAGCAGGCAGTGCGCGCAGCCGATGCGGCAGGGTCGCTCGGGCTCGTGCTGAATCGTTTGTTCCAGCGTACGTTCGCCGTCGCGAAGGACGTGCGCTCGCAGACGGACATCGGCAGCGCCTCGATCTCGATGGCGGCGGCGGCGGTGAAGCTCGCCGACCGGATATTCCCGTCGCTCGCGGAGCAGCGGCTGCTGCTGGTCGGCGCAGGCGAGATGATCGAGCTGGCGGCCACGCACTTCGCGGGACGGCGTCCGCGCTCGATCACGGTAGCCAATCGCACGCTCGAGCGCGGCCACCAGCTCGCGCATCGGTTCGGAGCCGATTCGATCACGCTCAACGAGCTGAACGAGCGGCTGCACCAGTTCGACGTGGTCGTCACCTGCACGGCGAGCACGCTGCCGATCATCGGCAAGGGGACGCTCGAGCGCGTCGTCAGGCAGCGCAAGCATGCGCCGGTGCTGATCGTCGATCTCGGCGTGCCGCGCGACGTCGAGCCGGAAGTGTCCACGCTCGACGACGTGTTCCTCTACAGCGTCGACGACCTCTCCGAGATCGTGAAGGGCAATCTGCAGGTTCGCCGCGAGGCCGTCGTGCAGGCGGAGCAGATGATCGCCGAGCAGACGTCGCACTTCCTGCACTGGCTGCAGGGCCGCAGCGTGGTGCCCACGATCGCGTCGCTGACGTCGCACCACGATGCGCTTCGTGCGACCGAGCTCGCGCGTGCCCAGCGCCTGCTGGCGGCCGGGACACCGCCCGCGGACGTGCTGAATGCCCTCGCGCGCGGCCTTACGAGCAAGCTGCTGCATCCCTCCCTCGCCGCGCTCAATGCTGCCGGCGAAGCGGAGCGCGCCGAGCTGATCGCGCTCTTCTCGCGCATTTACGGACTGTCCGACCCCGAGCCTCCGGTACCGGAGGAGTAGCCCTCCCGGCGGTGTCGGAGGAAATCGGGGTCAGAGA
>DATEIQ010000199.1:0-11766 GCA_035278845.1 Casimicrobiaceae bacterium
GGAGATCGTGCAGGAGGCCTACGTCAATGTCTGGCACCATGCGGCCACCTACGATGCGGCCCGGAGCCAGCCGCTGACGTGGCTCATGTCGATCGCCCGCAACCGGGCGCTCGATCTCAAGCGGCGGCGCGAAGTGGACACGATCAGCCTCCTCGGCGCGGACGACGACAGTCCGGGCATCGAATTTCCCTCCGACGGGCCGTCGCCTGTCGAGCTGCTGCTGGCCGGCGCGGACGCGCGCGCCATTCGCGATTGCGTCGAAACGCTCGAAGCCGGGGCGAAGCAGGCGATCGCGCTCGCGTTTTTCCACGGTCTTTCGCACGGCGAGCTCGCGGCGCATCTGCGCGAGCCGCTCGGCACCGTCAAGTCATGGGTTCGGCGCGGCCTCGCAAAGCTGCGCCGCTGCCTCGATCAGACGGTGGCTGCGCGATGAATCTGTCGGATCCCGACCGCCGCGAGCGGCTCGACCGCCTCGCCGCCGAATACGCGCTCGGCACGTCGCCGCCGCTGGTCCGCAAACGGCTCGCTGCGATTGCACGCAGAGATCGCGTCGTCGCCGACGCGCTGCGGCAATGGGAAGAGCGCCTCGCGCCTCTTGCCGCCGAGGTGCCCGTGATTACGCCGGCGCCGCGCGTGTGGGCGCGCATCGCATCGAGCCTCGGCATCGAAATGCGGCCGGCGCCTCCGCCGCCTGCGCCGGCTCCGTGGTGGGGACGTCTGGCGCTGTGGCGCGCGCTCTCGATCGCGAGCACCGTCATTGCCGTCGCACTCGGCATTGCGAAGTTCGCGCAACCGCCGGGGCCGGATGTCGCGCCGATCGTCATCGTGCTCGCGGGGGCGGACGCGAAGCCCGCGCTGATCGCGACCGCATCGCGGCTCGACCGCTATCTGACGATCAAGCCGGTGGGCAATACCGCCCCGGCCGCCGGCCAGGTCTTCGAACTGTGGGCATTGCCGCAGGCGAGCCCGCCGAAGTCGCTCGGCGTCATACCCGCCGGCAGGGTCGTGCGGGTACCGCTCACCGCGCCGGCGGACGAATCGCTGACGAACATCCCCGCGCTCGCCGTGAGCCTGGAGCCGCCCGGCGGCTCGCCGACCGGCCAGCCCACCGGACCGGTGCTGTACTCGGGCGCGATCGAACGCATGTTCTGATCGGCCGCCCCAGGGGCGGTCCTGCGAAGCGTTCCCTGCATGCGACCGCGCCAGGAACTACGGGCGCCGCTTCAGCGCATAACCGTCGGGGCGGTCTTCCATCTCCCAGCCGGCGGCATGCAGCGCGCCGCGCAGCCGATCGGCCTCGGCCCAGTTCTTCGCCTTCCGCGCCGCAAGACGCGCTTGCGCGAGCGTTTCGATCTCGTCAGGGATCGCCTGTTGCGCCGGCCGCCATTCGGCAAGGCGCAGGCCGAAGACGTCGTCGAAGCGGACGAGCGTCGCGCGCTTGATCGGATCGGGCAGGTCGCCGCGAAGCACGTCCCACGCAACCGCGAGCGCGCGCGGCGTATTGAGATCGTCGTTGACGTGCGCCGTGAACATCGCGAGCGCCTCGGCGTCCGGCACCGCATCCACCTCCGCCCGTAACGCGTGGAAACCCGTGCGCATCCGCGTCAATCCGGTCGCCGCCGCGTCGAGCGCGTCGAACGTGAAGTTGAGCTGCGTCCGGTAATGGCCGGTGAGGCACAGATAGCGAAACGCGAGCGGATGGTAGCCGCGCTCGACGAGCGCTGCGAGACGCAGGAATTCACCCGCGGACTTGGCCATCTTCGCGTCGTTCGCGAGCAGGAAGTAGCCGTGCATCCAGATGTTCGCGAGGCGCGTGCCGGCTCACGCATCCGTTTGCGCGATTTCGTTCGTGTGGTGGACCGGGATGTGATCCTCGCCGCCGCAATGGATGTCGAAGAAATCGCCGAGGTACTTCTGCGCCATCGCCGAGCACTCGATGTGCCAGCCGGGGAAGCCCTTCCCCCATGGACTGTCCCATTCCATCTGCCGCGTGCTGCCGGCCGGCGAGAACTTCCACAGCGCGAAATCGGTCGCGTTGCGCTTGTCGCCGATGTCCACGCGCTTCCCCGCCTCGAGGCCCGACTTGTCGAGGCGCGCGAGGAATCCGTAGTCCGGCTGCCGGCTCGTATCGAAATAAATGCCGTCGGCGGTCCGGTACGCGTAGCCGTCACGCTCGAGATCGGCGATGAACGCGATCTGCTCGGCGATGTGTCCGGTCGCGCGCGGCAGCACGTCGGGCGGCTCGATGTGCAGCGCCACCAGGTCCTCCTCGAACGCGCGCGTGTAGAGCGCCGCGATGTCCCACGCCGAGCGGCCGGTGCGGCGCGCCCCCTTCTCCATCTTGTCTTCGCCCGTGTCGGCGTCCGACGTCAGGTGGCCGACGTCGGTGATGTTCATCACGTGGCGAACGCGGTACCCGTTGAAGCGCAGCACGCGTTTCAGCGTGTCCTCGAAGACAAAGGTCCGGTAGTTGCCGATGTGCTGGTAATCGTAGACAGTCGGGCCGCAGGTGTAGATGCCGACCACGCCGTTCGCGTCGAGCGGCGCGAACTCGCGCAGGCTTCGGCTGTACGTGTCGTAGAGGCGCAACGACGGGGTAGTCGATCCCCTCACAATGCGCGCACCATGATGAAGTCTTCCATGACGAACCCTTCGCCGATCGGAAAGTCGCCGCGCTCGCGGATTTCGAAGCCGCATCGTTCGTAGGCGCGGATCGCCTTGGCATTGCCGCGATTCACGTTCAGCGTGAGGCGCTCGCATCCCGCGTCCCGCGCGATGCCCGCGACGTGCTCGATGAGCGCGCGGCCCGCGCCCGCGCCGTGGTGGCGCGGCACGACGTACAGCTTGTCGAGCTTCGTCGCCGCCGGTTCCGGCCGGTACCACGCGACGAATCCGGCCGCATTCCCGTCGATCCGCGCAAGCGCGAGCCCAGCGTCACGCTCGGTGACGAAGCGCAGCAGCGCATCCCGCGAATATCCGCGCGCGAGCATGTAATCGATCTGCGCGTCGCTCAGGATGCCGGGATAGTGCTCGCGCCAGACCTGGTCGGCGAGCCGCTGCACGAGCGGAATGTCGTCGGCGCGGCCCGGAACGATTGCGAACGTTGCTGAGGATTTCATGGGTGCCGCTTTCTCGCGCGGCATTTCGGTCGGCAATGACTCTAGCACGCGTCTTGTAATTTCTTCCGCGCGATGGAAAAGACGGGATGCACGTGCGGCCCGTGCAACGGCGTTTCTCCGCACACGATTCCAAGCGAATCAACGCTCGGATAGCAACGCGTTCGATGGCATGGGTCATGCCTGCCACATGTGGATGTAATCGTTTACACCGCATCGCCCGCGCCCATGGCGCAAATCTTCGAGCCGCGCCTCGTTTTGATGCTGAAGCTCGGCGCGCTCTGCGCGCTGCTGGTCGTCGCGGCGAGCGTGTTGGCATGGCGGATCGCGATCGCGCCGCATCCCGCGGTCGGGACGCCGGTGACGCAGATCGTGCCGTTCAGTCACGAGCATCACGTCGGTGACGTAGGGCTCGATTGCCGCTATTGCCACACGTCGGTGGAGCAATCGGCGTTTGCGGGAATTCCGCCGACGCACACGTGCATGACGTGCCACTCCCAGCTTTTCACGCAGCAGCCGATGCTCGCTCCCGTTGTCCAGAGCCTTCGCACCGGCGAGCCGTTGCGCTGGAAGCGCGTGCATGACCTGCCGGACTTCGTGTACTTCAACCACGGCATCCATGTGGCGAAGGGCGTCGGTTGCGTCACCTGCCACGGCCGTGTCGATCGCATGCCGCTCACGTGGCGCATCGCGCCGCTCGAGATGCAATGGTGCCTCGCGTGCCATCGCGCGCCGGAGCGGTATCTGCGACCCGTCGAGCACGTCTTCGACCTGGATTGGCAGCCGGCCGGCGAGACGCAGCTCGCGCTTGGAACCCGACTCGTGCGCGAGTACCACGTCCACAAGGCCACGCTGGCCGACTGCTCGACATGCCATCGCTGAAGCCGATCGCTGACGAGCATTCGAGAATGTGGCGAAGCCTCGGCGAGCTCGCGCCCGCCACGACGTCCGGCGCGCATCCGCTGCATAGCCACGCTGCCTGGCTCCTGCTGGAGGACGCCGACCGGCGGCAGTTCCTGAAGCGAATGTCTGCGTCGCTCGCGCTCGCCGGGCTCGCCGGCTGCACACGCGAGCCGCAGGAGCCGATTCTTCCGTACGTCGACGTCCCACCGGGGCAGGTCGCGGGTCAGCCGCGCTTTTACGCGACAGCCGCGACTCACGCCGGTGGCGCGCTCGGCATTCTCGTCGAAACGAACATGGGACGGCCGACCAAGATCGAGGGCAATCCGAACCATCCGGCGAGTCTCGGCAGCACCGACGTGTTCGCGCAGGCCGCCGTGCTCGACCTCTGGGATCCCGACCGCTCGCAGGCGGTGACCCATCAGGGCGAGATCAGCACGTGGGACGCATTCGCGAGCGCGCTGCAGCGAAGGCTGCTCACGCTGGCGCAACGCCAGGGTGAAGGCTTACGCATTCTCACCGAAACGGTGAGCTCGCCGACGCTTGCAGCGCAGCTCGCAGCGCTGCTCGCGCGCTATCCCAAGGCGCGATGGCATCAGTACGATCCGATCAACCGCGATCCGGCTTACGACGGAACCCGGCGCGCGTTCGGCGTGCCGCTCGAAACCCTCTACCGGTTCGACCGGGCGCGTTGCGTGCTGAGCCTCGACGCCGATTTTCTCGGCACCGGCGGCGCGCGCGTGCGCGCGGCGCGCGATTTCGTGCAGCTCCGTTCCGACTCCGCCACGGCGGCGAACCGGCTCTATGCCGTCGCTACCACCCCGAGCCTGACGAGTGCATTTGCCGATCATGCGCTGCCGTTGCGGCCGACCGATATCGAGCGCGTCGCGCGACACGTCGCACGACGGCTCGGCATCGCGGTCGCAGCACCGGATGCCGTGGAAGGCGCTGCACCGTCATGGCTCGCCGCCTGCGTGAGCGATTTGCGCGCCAATCGCGGGGCCTCGCTCGTCGTCGCCGGCGATACGCAATCGCCGCTCGTGCATGCGCTCGCGCATGCGATGAACGCTGCGCTCGGCAATGCCGGAAGCACGGTTGCATATATCGATCCGATCGTCGCCAACACCGCGAACCAGAGCGAATCGTTGCGCGCGCTCGCGGGCGACATGGCGGCGGGCGCCGTCGACACGTTGATGGTCATTGGCGGCAATCCGGCTTACAGCGCGCCGGCCGGCGTTCCGTTTGCGGCGGCGCTTGCGAAGGTGCCGATGAGCGTGCGAATGGGCCTCTACGACGACGAGACGTCCGCGCGTTGCCAGTGGCATCTGCCGGCGGCACATTTTCTCGAAGCGTGGTCGGATGCGCGAACGTACGACGGCACAGTCACGATCATGCAGCCGGTGATCGCCCCGCTCTACGCCGGGCGTTCCGCACACGAGCTCGTGTCTCTGCTCGACGGCGGCGTCGCGCGGAGCGGCTACGACCTCGTGCGCGAGCATTGGCGACCGCAGCTTGGCGGCGATTTCGAGCTCGGCTGGAACACGGCGCTGCGCGACGGCGTCGTCGCCGGCACCGCGTTCCGTGAACGCTCGGTCGCGCTGCGTGATGGTGCGCTCGCGGAGGACAGGCCGGCTGCGTCCGAGACATCCGGCACGGCACCGTCACCGGTCTCGACAGATGCCGAACCACTCGAGCTCATCTTCGCCCCCGACCCGTCGGTCTGGGACGGCCGCTACGCGAACAACGCCTGGCTGCAGGAATTGCCGCGCCCGCTGACCAAGCTGACATGGGACAACGCCGCGCTCGTGGCACCGGCGCTCGCCCGGCGGCTTGGCCTTGCGAACGGCGACGTCGTCGAAATCGAGCATCTGGGTGTACGGGTCGAAGCACCGGTCTGGATCACGCCCGGCCACGCCGACGGCGCATTCACCGTGAACCTCGGATACGGTCGAACGCACGCCGGCCGTGTCGGCGACATTCATGGCTTCGACGCGTACGCGCTGCGCACCGCCGACGCACCCTGGCTCGCCACGGGCATCGCCGTGCGCAAGACCGGCAAGACGCATCGCTTCGCGACGACGCAGCACCATCATGCGATGGCAGGACGCGATCTCGTGCGCACGACGACGCGCGCCGCGTTCGCGCGCGACCCGCGCTCCGCAACCGAGCCGACGCCGGGGACGCTGTACGCGCCATTCGAGTACCTCGGCTATAAGTGGGGCATGGCGATAGACCTGGGTGCGTGCATCGGCTGCAACGCCTGCACGATCGCGTGCCAGGCCGAGAACAACATCCCGACCGTCGGCAAGGACGAAGTCGCGCGCGGCCGCGAAATGCATTGGATCCGCGTCGACCGCTACTACGAAGGCCCGGCTGATGCGCCGCGCACGCACTTCCAGCCCGTGCCGTGCATGCAATGCCAGCGCGCCCCATGCGAGGTCGTGTGCCCGGTGGAAGCGTCGGTGCACGATTCCGAGGGCATCAACGTGCAGGTTTACAACCGCTGTGTCGGCACGCGCTTCTGCTCGAACAACTGCCCGTACAAGGTCCGCCGCTTCAATTTCTTCCAGTACAGCGACGAGACGACGGAGAGCCTGAAAGCCGGACGCAATCCCGAAGTGACGGTGCGGATGCGCGGCGTGATGGAGAAGTGCAACTACTGCCTGCAGCGCATCTCCAATGCGCGCATCGAAGCGGACAAGCACGATCGGCGCATCCGCGACGGCGAAGTGGTCACCGCTTGCGAGGCCGCCTGCCCGACGCGCGCCATCACGTTCGGCGACATGAACGACCCGGCGAGCCGGGTGAACGCTCGCAAAGCGTCGCCGCTCGACTATGCGCTGCTTGCGGAGCTCAACACCGAGCCGCGCACGACGTACACGGCGAAACTACGCAATCCCAACCCGGATGCCGGCGAGCGCTGACGATGAGCGAGGCGACTGTCACCTCCAGCGTCGACGAGTCGCGGTTGCCGGTGCTGAGGGGCACGTACTCGTACGCGAGCATCTCCGACAAAATCAGCGACATCGTCCTCACGCGGCCGACGCACTGGGGCTTTTACGCCGCGTTCGCGTTCTGCACGGCATTGACGCTGCTGTTCGTCGGCGCGATAGCCTACCTGTTCTACGCGGGCGTCGGCATCTGGGGCATCGACATCCCCGTTGCCTGGGCATTTGCCATCACCAACTTCGTCTGGTGGGTGGGCATCGGCCACGCCGGCACGTTCATCTCGGCCTTCCTGCTGCTGCTGCGCCAGAAATGGCGGACGTCGGTCAACCGCTTCGCCGAAGCGATGACGATCTTCGCGGTGGCGATGGCGGGACTGATGCCGATCCTGCACCTCGGCCGTCCCTGGTTCTTCTACTGGCTGGTGCCGTATCCGGACATCATGAACGTCTGGCCGCAGTGGCGCAGCCCGCTCGTGTGGGACATCTTCGCGATCGGCACGTACATCATCGTGTCGATCCTGTTCTGGTACATGGGACTGATACCGGACCTCGCGACGCTGCGTGACCGCTCCGAGCATCGCGCGAAGCAGGTCGTGTACGGCCTCTTCGCGCTCGGCTGGCGCGGCGAGGCGCGCCAGTGGCGGCGTTTCGACACCGCGTATTTGCTGCTGGCGGGGCTCGCGACGCCGCTCGTCATCTCGGTGCACAGCGTGGTATCGCTCGACTTTTCGATCGGCAACACACCGGGGTGGCATTCGACGATCTTTCCGCCGTACTTCGTGGCGGGCGCGCTGTTCTCGGGCTTCGCGATGGCGCTGACGATCTCGATTCCGCTGCGCGCGATCTTCGGCCTGCGCGATTTCATCACGGCGCGCCATCTCGACAACATCGCGAAGGTCATGCTGGTGTGCGGCCTGCTCGTCGCCTACAGCTATGCAATCGAGATCTTCATGGCGTTCTACAGCGGCGACCGGTTCGAGGAATACATGGTGACGAACCGCATGACCGGTCCCTATGCGCCGATCTACTGGACCGTGGTCGCGTGCAACGTCGTCGTTCCGCAGGCGATGTGGTGGAAGCGCGTGCGGCTGTCGGCGCTGACGCTGTTCGCCATCTCGATCGTCGTCAACATCGGCATGTGGCTCGAGCGCTTCATGATCATCGTCACCAGCCTGCACCGGGATTTCCTGCCGTCGAGCTGGGACATGTTCTACCCGACGTTCTGGGACTGGGCGATTCTCGTGGGCTCGCTCGGCATGTTCGGCTGGCTGTTCCTGATGTTCGTGCGCTTCCTGCCGGCAATCTCGATTTCGGAGATGCGCAAGCTCGTGCGCGAGAAGCGGGAAGGCGAGGCATGAGACGCGAAGAGCCGTCCCGAGCGTCGAATTCCGCCCCCGCTGGGGTCAGCGAAGCGGCGAAGCCGCGAGCGTGGGGGGATCATACAAGCACGCCAATCTACGGGCTGATCGCCGAATTCGCGTCCGACGCGGCGCTCGTCGACGCCGCACGCCGGGCGACGGGCGAAGGCTACCGCAACGTCGACGCCTATGCGCCCTTTTCGGTGCCCGGGTTGAGCGACGCGCTCGGCTTTCGCCGCGACCGCGTTGCGGCGTTCACGCTGCTCGGGGGGCTGCTGGGCGGCAGCGGCATCTACGCGCTGCAGTGGTACACCGCGGTGATCGACTATCCGATCAACTCGGGCGGGCGCCCGCTGCATAGCTGGCCGGCGTTCATTCCCGCGACGTTCGAGTGCACGATTCTCGGCGCCGCGCTGGCGGCGTTCTTCGCGTTCCTGCTGCTGAACGGATTGCCGAAGCTTCGCCACCCCATCTTCAACGCGGCGGAGTTCGACCTCGCGACGCGCAACCGCTTTTTCCTGTGCGTCGAAGCCAGGGACCCGCGCTTCGAGTGCTCGTCGACGCGCGCGTTTCTCGAGTCGCTCGGTCCGCTCGCCGTGTCCGAAGTGCCGCTTTGAGCGAGAGCATGGCGCTGCCTTCAACGCATCCGACGACGCTTACCCGATCGGTGCGCGCGCTCACCGTCCCGGCGACGCTCGTCCGTTTTCTGCGCGCGTTTGCCGTGGCAGCGATGCTTCCGCTGCTGCCGGGTTGCGAGAAGGCGATGCAGGACATGTACAACCAGCCGAAATTCAAGCCGCTCGCCGCCAGCACCCTCTGGGGCGACGGCCGTTCGGCGCGGCCGGAGGTCCGCGGCGCGGTCGCGTACAGCGCGGGAGCGCTCGCGGGAACGTCGAGCGGCCGGCTAGGCGAACTTCCGGCACCGGCGAGTGAAGCGCCGACGTATCCGGTCGACGACAACGGCCAGATCCGGGCCAACCTGACGCCGGACGCTCCGCGACCCACGCTCGCGACGAACCCGCTGCCGATCACGCGAGCAACGCTCGAACGCGGGCGCGAGCGCTTCGACATCTATTGCGCGCCCTGCCACAGCGTTGCCGGAGACGGCGACGGCATGGTCGTGCGGCGCGGCTTCCCGAGTCCGCCGTCGTATCACACCGACCGGCTGCGCAAAGCGCCGGATGCGCACTTCTACAGCGTCATTACGAACGGGTACGGCGTCATGTACGCCTACGCCGACCGCGTCGCGCCCGCGGACCGTTGGGCGATCGTCGCGTACATCCGCGCGTTGCAGCTTTCGCAAAGCGCGCGCATCGGCGACGTGCCGGCCGCTCGCCGGCAGGCTCTCGAACGGACGTCGCGATGACGCGCCTGACGCTTCCGGCGCGGGGCGCTTCACGCATCGTCGCCGTCGTCGGCGCGGCCGGCGTGCTGTTGTTGGCCTTTGCGGCGGTTGCCCATCGTACCGAGGCATTTCAATCGTATCTGTTCGTCTGGTGGTTCCTGCTCGGCATCCCGCTCGGAAGCCTCGCGATCCTGATGGTTCACAACCTGACCGGAGGCGGCTGGGGCGAATCGATCCGACCAGCGCTCGACGTCGCTGTCCGCCTGCTGCCGCTGTCACTGGCGCTCGCCGTGCCGCTGCTGTTCGGCCTGCACGATCTTTACGTATGGTCGCGTCCAGATGCTGCGGACGATCCGCTGCTTCGCACAAAGGCGTGGTACCTCGACGTCGATTTCTTCGTGGTACGCAATGCAATCTACTTCGCGGTCTGGCTCGCCCTCGCGCATTGGGTGCGCAAATGGTCGTTCGCGCGCGTTCCGGACGCGACGTTCGCGCAAAAGGAGCGCCTGCGCGCCATCTCCGCGATCGGCCTTCTTCTCTACGGCTTAACCGTCACGTTCGCAGCGATCGACTGGATCATGTCGCTGATGCCGCAGTGGTATTCGACGACCTTCGGATTTCTCACCGGCATCGGCCAGACGCTGTGCGCGTTTTCCTTTGCGATTGTCTGCGCGGCAGGAAGCGGCCGCGTCGTAGCAGATGCGCAAGGTACCGCCGAGGTGACGGATGCGGAGCGGCAGGAGGTCGCGTCGCGCTTCCACGACCTCGGCAACCTGTTGCTGATGTTCGTGATGACCTGGGCGTATCTGGCGTTCACGCAATACCTGATCATCTGGGCGGAAGACCTGCCGAACGAGATCGCGTGGTACCTGCCGCGCGTCGAGACGAGCTGGCGGATCGTGGCCCTGTGCCTCGTCGCGTTCCATTTCGCGCTGCCGCTGCTGGTGTTGCTGTCACGGCGCGCCAAGCGCGCGCCGCGCGTACTCGGCCTGCTGGCGGCGCTGCTCGTGCTCGCGCATCTCGTGGACACGTGGTGGCTGGTCGTTCCCGCGTTCCGCACCGGCGGCGCAACAGTCACATGGACGGATCCATTGGCCGTCATTGGCTTGGGTGGGCTCTGGCTCGCCGCGTTCCTGCGCAGCGCCACCGCCTCGTCAGCGTCGCGAGCCCATGCCACGCCCGCGGAGCCGCTGCCCGATCATGGCTGACACTGCGACACACGTGCGCCCCCACGAAACGGCGAGCGACGGCCGCGCTCACGAAACGGCCGGTGACGCGCGCGCCCATGAGCCGGCGGGCATCAGCGGCCGGCGAATCGTGCAGGTCGCCGCGCTGCTCGCCGCGACGCTCGTCGCCGTGGTGCTCGCTGCGGGCGGCGTCATGGGCTGGCTGCATCACCGAACGGCGCGCGCGGTCGCAGCACCCGATGCTCGACCGGCCGCGATGCCTTCGCCACCGCCGCAAACCGCGCCCTCTTCCGACCTCTCCGCACTGCGTGCCGCAAAGGCCAGGCTGCTGCACGAATACCGGTGGCTCGATCGCGATCACGGCATCGTGCGGATACCGATCGAGCGCGCGATGGCGCTGCTCGTCGAGCGCGGTGGCGCAGTGGACGGGCGCAACGCCATGCCGCAGTCCGAGGCGAAGCAATGAACCGGCAGCGCCTGGGCCTGCTTTTCGCCTGTCTCCTTTGCGCAAGCACCGCTCTCGCGCAGCCCGCGCCGAACGATCCGCGCATGCGTGCGGCGTTCGAGCCGCATCCGGGCGATGCGCTGCCCGCATCGCTCGCTTTTCGCGACGAATCCGGCGCGCGCGTCGAGCTTGCCGACTACTACGGCTCGGCACCGGTCGTTCTCGTCTTCGCCTGGTACGGCTGCACGACGCTGTGCCCGACGATCATCGAGGCCCTCGCGCGCGCGCTCGATCGCAGCGGAACCACGCCGGGACAGGGCTATCAGGTGATCGTCGCAAGCATCGACCCGCTCGATTCGCCGGCCACCGCGATGAGGATGAAGCAGGTGCATCTCGCCAACGTCACGACGGCCGACGAGGCGCGTGCGTGGCACCTGCTGACCGGGAGTGAAGGTTCGATCGCGGCG
>DATEIQ010000200.1:0-6294 GCA_035278845.1 Casimicrobiaceae bacterium
TAGAAGCGCTCGCCGTCGCCGTCTTCGGCCGCGTGCGCAGCGTCCAGCGGCAGACCCGCGACCGCGGCGGCGGCGATCGCCTGCAGGAATTCGCGACGCCTCATCGTGCGTGCGCCGTGGTAGCCGAAGCGAACCAACAGGGCGCGTACGCGCGCCGCCGGTGATGCCGGCGGCCGCGGACGGCGACGATCACTGGTTGACGGGCGATGCCGGGTCCATCAGCAGCGCGACGACATCGCGGATCTGCTGCTCGGTGAGAATCCCGTGATGCCCGAAGCGCGGCATGTTGGAGCAGGCGTTGAAAGCCTCGGCGTTGTAGACCTTGGCCCACGCGTAACGGCGCGTCTCGTCGGTGTAGCCGCGCAGCTTGCCGAAATGATAGAGCGACGGGCCGATCGTCCCGTAGGAGAGCTCCTGCGGCGCGAGCTGATGGCACGCGTAGCAATTGGCGCCCGCGGGACGCGACGGGTCGTCGGAGTACTGGAACCCCTGCCCGCTTTGCGCGATGCGCTCGCCGCTCTTCCAGTCGCCCACGAGCTTGCCGTCGGCCGGGTACTTAACGGTCGCGAGATTCTCCTTCTGGATCTTGTCGACGACCGAAGCGGGAAGCGTACGTCCCGCGTATTGGCTGCACAGCCGCTGCGTCTCGTCCTGGTTCAGCCGGTCGAGCTTCGCCTGGCCGTGGTCCTTGAAAGATGCCTTCATCATCGCCGTCGCGCGGGCCGCGACCTGCGGGTCGTCGGCGCGCGTGGTCGCGCATCCGTAGAGGACCGCGGCCGCCGCAACTGCAACTGCGCCGCCGAGGAGACCGCGCCGAATGATCGTGTCGTGCATGATTTTCGCTGTCAGTCGGGAAGGGCCGCCCCGACCGACTGACCCACCCCTTGGGGGGCAGCGAGCGGAGCGAGCGTGGGGGGATGTTTCATCCTAGCGCTTGATCGCGGGTCCGTCGTACGGCGCGCCATTCGCGCGGCCCGCGAGGTACGCAGTCAGCGCGATCGACGCGTCGGAGCCGAACACGAGCTCGGGGAACCGCTGCTGCCGGAAGCAGTCGTTGAGGCGCCACTGGAACGTGCGCAGCTCGCCCTGCGACACCCGATACGCGGGCCAGGTCGTGTACGCCTTCTGCGCGCCTTCCGTCTTCGTGAGGTTCGGCAGGTCCTGCAGCCGGATGCGTTTGCCGTCCTCGCCGTGGCACGTGGCACAGGCGAAATCGTGCGGGCCGCCGCGGAAGAAAAACATCTTCTCGCCGAGCGCATACATGTCGCGCACGTGCGGCTCGTCGAGCGCGACGTTCATCCTGATGCCGCGCGATTGCGACGTCACGTAGGCGACCAGCGCCTCGATGTCGGACCTGCGCTGGCTGCCGTTGCCGAACGCGTTCTTCGTCGCGTCGGCCTCCGTCATCCCCTGCTGGTTCACCATGCACCAGACGAGGCGCGTCTCGAGGTCCATGACGCGATTCGCGTCAGCGAAATAGCGCGGCAACTGCGCGTAGGCGCCCTTGACGACGCCCGGGCCTTGCCCTAAGTCGCAGTTCGCGAACGAAACCTTCTTCGGACCGCGCGGCGATTTCCAAAGCTCCTCGCCCCGCGCTTCCCACAACTCCGCGGGGTTGCCGTCCTGCAGCGCGTCGCGATATTTCTGGATTTCGTCGGCGGTCGATTGCGCGAACGCCACGCCCGCGATCCCGGCTACGCCGAGTGCCGCGGCCGCGACGATCGCGCACGTCGCGGCGAGCGCGCGCCGCTTCATCGTTTGCATACTGGTCTCCTCCGAAACAGGCCGCGGTATCGCGGCCGCACCCCGCATCAGGCGATTACCACTTCGTCCGTGCGCGTGTCGTTGTGGTTGTCGGTCCAGGTGATTTTCACCTTGTCACCCTTCGCCCCGCCTTTGAACTTGAACGACAGGAACGGGTTCTTCGAGATCGCCGGCCCCCACTGGGCCGCCAGCACGACCTTGTCGCCGTGCGTGACCGTCACGTTCTGGATGAACCAGGCGGGAATCGTCTTGCCCTGCGAGTCCTTGCGCTGACCGGTTTCCATCTCGTGGCTCATCAGCACCTTGACTTCAGTCGTGTCACCGGTCGCGTTCGCCCGGATTTTCATCGGATCTGCCATCTGCATCTCTCCTTCGTCGCGTGCAGGTTCGTGCGCCGTCAAAAGGTCGCGTCAGCCGCCGCAGCCGCCGAGCGTGACCTTGATTTCCTTCGACGCGACGTAGTACTTGCCGTCCGCCTTCACGAGGGCGAAAACGTTCGACGTCTGGCCCATCTTGATCCGCGTGGACAGCGAAGGCTCGGTGCCTGCCGGGACGTCGAACACGGCCGCGAGCATATTCGGATTCTTCTCGACGAGGATCGCGATCGACTCGGTCTTGGGCACGTTGCTCGTGATGCCGATCGGCACGACGGCGCCGTTCTCGGCGATGTCAGGCGTCGAGAAAAACGCGATGTCCTTGCTTGCGGCAGGCGTCCCGCCGCCGAGCGCCTTCATCGTGTCGTCGAGCGACTTCGTCTCGAACGCGCTCTTGTTCCAGGCGTCCGCGGCCGCCGCGTCCCCCGGCTTCAGAAAGCCGGCCGCCACCAGCAGCGTCGCGAGCGTGAGCCCGCCGCCGCTTTTGAGCGCCTGCCTGCGTTTGCTGTCCATGCCCTCTCCCTTCGCCCCGCGATGAGGCCGCTATTGTAATCGGTCGAGAATCCAGCCGATGACCGCCTGCAGATCGCCGTCGCCGATCGCCTGCGGCGGCATCGGCACCGCCCCCCATGCGCCGGCCCCGCCCTGCCGAACTTTTTTCGCAAGCGTCACCGCGGCATCGGGCCGGCCATGGTAGCGCCTTGCGACGTCGGCAAAGGCCGGCCCGACGATCGCCTGCGTCACGCCGTGGCAGGCCGTGCATCCGGCGCGTGCCGCGAGATCGGCCGCGGCACCGGATGTTGGCGTTGCGGCGGAGGCGGCGCCTTGCGTTGGCGTTGCGGCGGACGAGGCCCCGCCCGTCGACTGTCGCATCTGCACCGCGAGATCGCCGTGAGAGTCGCGCGCGTACTCGGGAATTTCCGACGCGAGCCGCACGCTGGTGACGCAGTCCGCCATGCAGGCGCTTGCATGCGTGTCCGGCTTGCCGTCGGCGCGCATGAAGCCATGATCGGTGGTGAAGCCGTCGCGATTCGGCATCTCGAGCGCGACCAGCGAGCGACGATCGAGCACCGTATCGGCCGGCACGATGTCGCTTAGGCTCAGCACGTACGCGGTCAGCGCATAGACCTCGTCGTTCGCGAGCGATTTCGGCGCGTTGAACGGCATCGCGCGGCGGATGTAGTCGAACAGCGTCGTCGCGTAGTTGAGCTTGCTGCCGGTCGTGCGCATGGGCTGGTCGGTGCCGAGCGTGCCGACGCCGCCGGCGATCGCCATGTAGTCGTTGCTCTCTCCGAACGTGCCGTGGCAGCTCGCGCACTTGTCGTCATAGATGCGCTGACCGTCGGCGACGCTCCCGCGACCTTCGGGGAGCCCGGTGCCGTCGGGCCGCACGTCGATGTCGAAGGCCGCGATCTCGGCGGGCGTCGCCGCGCGGCCGATGCCGTAGCGCGCAGGCTCCGCGGCCTGCGCGAGCGCGCACGCCGTAAGCAGCACGAGCATCGGCGCCGAACGCAGCGCCATGGCCATCATCGACGTCGCGCGCAGCATCACGCTCTATCCGAGCTGCACATTGGACACGTCACCGGCCGGGTCGACGCGCCATGTCTGGATCGCGTTGTTGTGATAGATCGACCGCGTGCCGCGGACTTCGCGCAACTGCCGGATCGATGGCTGCACGTAGCCGGTTTCGTCGATGACGCGCGACTGCAGGAACGCCGTGCCGCCGTCCCAGTGCCAATCGAGGCGAAAGCGCGTCAGCGCCTTGTCGAGCACCGGCGATTGCAGCGTCGCCGTGCGCCAGTTGCGGCCGCCGTCGGTCGACACGTCCACGCGGGTGACCTTGCCGCGTCCGGACCACGCGAGGCCGCGGATCTCGTGATAGCCGCGGTCGAGCAGCACCTGGCCTCCGGACGGCGCGGTGATCACGCTCTTCGCTTCCTGGATCCACGTGTACTGGCGGTGCTTGCCGCCCGGAAGCAGATCGACGTAGTGCAGCGACTCCTCGCGCGTGTTCCAAGGCTGGTCGCCCACTTCGAGCCGTCGCAGCCACTTGACGCTCGACACGCCCTGCACGCCGGGCACCAGCAGGCGCAGCGGATAGCCTTGCTCCGGCCGAAGCATTTCGCCGTTCTGGCCATACACGACGAGCACGTCGTCGAGCGCCATCTCGAGTGGAATCGTTCGTGTCAGCGATGCGCCGTCGGCGCCTTCGGCAAGCACGTAGCGCGCGCGCTTCGCGTCGTATCCCGCCTCGTCGAGCAGCACGGCGAGCGGCACGCCGGTCCATTCGCTGCAGCCGATCATGCCGTGCGTGTACTGGACCGTCGGCACGGCGGCATTCGCCCACTCCATGCCGGTGTTCGCGCCGCATTCGATGAAATGAATGCGGGACACCGACGGAAAGCGCACGAGGTCGTCCATCGTATAGATGCGCGGCTCGCGCACGAGCCCGTGAACGACGAGGCGATGCTTGTCCGGCGGAATGTCGGGCACGCCCGCGTGGTGGCGCTCGAAGTGCACGCCCGACGGCGTGATGATGCCGAACAGGCTTTGCAGCGGCGTGAAGGCCACCGACGATTGCGCCGTGCGCGTGAGGCCGGGGCTTTGCCGCCGCACGACGCTCGCTTCATAGCGCGCGGGCGAGCCGTAAGGATGCGCGAGGATAGGCGCGCCGAGGCTGCGGCTCCAGGGTGGCTCGGCCGGTGGCAGCGTCGCGCCCCTGTCATCGGGCGATGGCAGTGTCGCGTTCTTGTCGCCGGCCGCCAGCGCGCCGCCTGCGGCGAGGGTGCCCGACAGCAAGGCGCCGCGGCGGAGGAACTGTCGTCGCCCCGCGTCCGTCCGCGCGAGGTCCATATACGGCGCCGGCCGAATACGCCCGGGAAGAGGGGTGGCGGCCATGCGAAACGACTAGCGCGACTGCGCCGCGAATCCGAGCAGGTCGCGCGCGAGCGGAGCAGCGGCGTCGATGCGCCCCGCGATCTGCACACAGACGCTGCGGCAGATCGAGACGAATTCCGGGTCGGCCACGCCGTAGTAAACGGTGCTGCCCTCGCGCCGTCGGCTCACCACGCCCGCCTGGTACATGAGCGCGAGATGGCGGGAGACGTTCGTCTGCGACGCACCCGTCGCAGCGACGATTGCCGACACCGATTGCTCGGCCTGGCAGATCGCGTGCAGGATGCGAAGCCGCGTCGGCTCGGACAGCAGGCCGAAATACCGCGCGACTGCGGTAAAGACGCGGTCGAGCTCCTCGTTTCCTTCTTTTTCCCGCGGCCGGGAGCCGCGGCGCGCGGCAGGGCGGCTTCGGCGTCGTGTGGTGGCGGTTCGGTGCATCGCGATATGATCATATGCGCATATGACGAGGCATGTCAACGGTCGGAAAAAGGACCGGGTCCGCACCTGACAAGCAGCGGCGGGCGCTTCAGCAGTTACCGGAAATTACAGCGAAGCGAGAACGACGAGAGCCGCCTTGTCAATGAGCAAGCGAACGAAACGCGCGAAAGCGGTGCTCTATGAAAAACGCGCGAAAGCGGTGCTCAATGAACGGTGGCGCTGGTCAGGAATCGCAGCAGATGGCCATTGGCCAGCCGATAGAACCCATCGGCGACGTGCTCGGCGGCCTCGAAATCGGCCTGCGTGAAGGCGAGCTCGGTGTCGCCGTTGCGCGCCTCGAGCAGCACGTCGTCAGCGACCGTGTATTCGTCGGGGACGCGCACGTACTCGGTTTCGAACACGATTCCGTCGATGACGACAAAGTCGGCATCGTGCATCGCATCGGACAGTTTAGGCGTCATGGCGGCCATCGCTCCTCTCGCGGACGCCGCGCGGGCGGCATCCTTCCTGCCGATAGATGCGGGCCGGTCAACCGTCGTTCAAGCTGGGATTTCTCGCTATCCGGCTGCTTCTACAGGCGACGGCCCGATGGTGCCCGGAAGCTCCATGCCTGTCGATGCGACGAACCCCGGCAATTGCGTCGGCATTGCACCTACGCAAACACCGCGTTCGACCGACCCGAAGCCCCACTGCCAGTGGGGCCCTGTACGGGTTCAGCCGAGCGAGGCGCGCCGCGTCAGCGCGCCAGGGGCCGCACGTAGTTCGGCAGCGCCAGGACGGCGCGATAGGTGTCGCCGTTGATGAACTGCAGATCGCCGATGCC
>DATEIQ010000201.1:0-8538 GCA_035278845.1 Casimicrobiaceae bacterium
AACCTTTGCTGACCCTCGGGCGAATAAGGAGGTGCAGGCGGCGGACGAAACGATCGCCGCGCTCGACGCGCATCCGAGCATCGAGATCCGGCTCTACAACCCGTTGGTGCCGCGTAACGCGCGGTTGACGAATTACCTGACCGACTTCGGGCGCGTCAATCGCCGCATGCACAACAAGTCGTTCACCGCGGACAACCAGGTTACGATCGTTGGCGGCAGGAACGTCGGCAACGAATATTTCGCGGCGGGCGAGGGCGTGGCGTTCACCGATCTCGACGTGATTGCGGCGGGCACGGCCGTGCGCGAGGTCTCGGGCACCTTCGACCTATACTGGAACAGCCCGTCGGCGTATCCGGCGGCAACGCTGCTCGGCACTGTCACGGCGGAGTCGGCCCGATCCTCGCTCGATGCGAAGTTCGCGTCCGTGCACGCCGATCCGGAGTCTGCAGCGTATGTCGACGTTTTGCAGCGCACGCGTCTCATCCAGGAGCTGGTCGCCGGCAAGCTTCCGCTCGAGTGGGCGAGCGCACGGGTCGTTCGCGACGATCCCGCGAAGACGCTCGACAAGACGGCCAGGACCGATGTCCTGCTGCTGTCCGACCTGGTACCGGCGATCGGGAAGCCAACGACGTCGTTCGATCTCGTTTCGCCGTATTTCGTCCCCGGCGATTCAGGCACCGCCTGGCTCGTGCAGGTGGCGAAGCAGGGTGTTCGGGTGCGTGTGTTGACGAATTCGCTGGCCGCAACCGATGTCGGCCCGGTGCATGCGGGTTACGTGAAGCGTCGCTGCGACCTTCTGAAAGCCGGCGTGCATCTCTACGAGCTCGAGCCCACTGCGTCGGCCGACGAGAAGAGGAAACGCGGCATCGGATCGAGTTCCGCCGTACAACTTCACGCGAAGACGTTCGCGGTCGACGACGACAGGATCTTCGTGGGGTCGTTCAACTTCGACCAGCGCTCGGCGCACCTCAACACGGAGATGGGCCTCGTGATCGAGAGCGGTGCGCTGGCACGCCAGTTGTCGAAGGCATTCGCAACGGAGGTGCCGGGGCTCGCGTACGAAGTGCGCCTGACGCCCGATGGACAGTGCGCCGAATGGATCGAGCGCACCCAGAACGGCGAAGTGCGCTACGACACCGACCCCGGAACGTCGGCTGCGCGGCGCGCGTGGATTCGCTTCCTGTCGGTGATGCCGATCGAGTGGCTCCTGTAGCCGGTGTCGAAGACGCCTCGGAGGTGTCTCGGAGGTGGAAACGGTGTCGAGAAATGCGATTGCAGCACGTTGATGAATACGTCAGCATGATCATTTTGCGGAGGTTGGGATGCAGAACCTGTTTCGAGCGCTGATCGCATGTTTTGCCGTGTCTCTGGCCGCGCCGGCCGCCGCGCAGGCAGGCGAATGGCATATCGCGCCGTACGCCTGGCTCGCGGGATTCGACGGCACGGCCGGCATCACGGGCGCACCGGGGTCGGGCGGACGCGTCGACGTCGACACCGGCTTCGGCGACATCAAGCAGGCCGGCGCAATGGTGAACCTGGGCTGGCGCGGCGGAAGGTTCAGCGCGTTCGGGGACTGGACGTACGCGAACGTGAAGACCGACGCGCCGACGCCATTCACCACGCTCTACGCCGGCGCGGACGCGAAGATCAGCGGCAACATCGTCGAAGCCAACGGCGGATACGATCTGCTCGGAACGCCGGGCACGTCGCTCGACATTTACGGCGGTGTTCGCTACTACGATCTCGACATCGACCTTAGCTTGCGCGAGGGCTTGCTTCCCGGTGTCGGCATCGGCAAGGGCTCGAACTGGGTCGACGGCGTCGTCGGCGTCCGCTGGCAGACGCGATTCACGCCGAACTGGGAAGCCTACGCGACTGCGGACGTCGGCGCCGGCGGTTCGGACCTTGCCTGGCAACTTCTCGGCGTCGTCGGTTACCGCTTTTCATGGGGAACGGTGTTCGCCGGCTGGCGGCATCTGCACGTCAAGTACGAGAAGGATTCGTTCAAGCTCGATGCGGCGTTGACCGGTCCTTTGGTCGGCGCCTCGTTCCGCTTTTGAGCGCAGCACGGCGCGAACTGACCTTCGCTTCCTCCAACTCGCCGAGCGAGCGTTCGAGCTCGTCGTAAAGCCAGCGTCGGAACGAAGCGAGCGGCGGCCAGTCGCGTAATCCCGGCGGATACGCGAGGTGGTAAGGCTGCGCCTCCGCGTGCCGGATCGAAATCGGCGACAGGCGCACCAGGCCGCCGCTCACCAGCGCGTCGGCCGCGAGTATTTCACGCGTAAGGGCGAGGCCGAGGTTCTGCTCGGCAGCCTGCAGCATCAGCCCCGCATCGTTGAATACGGCCACGGTGCGTGGGTTCGCGCGCAATCCGGCCGCCGCAAACCAGTCCTTCCACAGATCGCTGTCGCCGAGCAACGGCTCGCGCGTAAGCGCCTCGGGTTGCGCGCCGAGGAGCCTGCGGGCTGCTGACGGCGAGCCGACGACGATGATCGGCGGCTGCTCGAACAGGCGCTCCGACTGAACGCCCGGCCAGGGTCCGGTACCCTGGCGCACGGCGGCGTGAAAGCCTTCGCGCTGCAGATCGAGCGGACGTATCGACGCGTCGATTTCGAGGGCGAGCGCCGGATGCTGCGCACGCCAGCGACCGATACGCGGAAGCAGCCAGCGGTTGGCGAAGGACGGCAGGACCGTCACGCGAAGCCTCGTCGCCACGCCTTGCGCCGCCGCGGCAGCCGCCTGAACGCCGTCGTCGAGCAGCGAGAGCGCGCCCTGCACGCTGCGCAGCAGCGCCTGGCCCGACGGATTGAGCACGACACGACGTCCCCGCCGCTCGAAGAGAACGAAGCCCAATTGTTCTTCCAGCCCGCGAATCTGCTGGCTCACTGCGCTGTGCGTCAAATGCAGCACTTCCGCCGCCGCTCGCAGATTCTCGAGCTCGGCCACAGCGCGAAACGCGGTGAGCGTGTTGAGCGGAAGGCGCGGCGTGTCGGGCATCGGCGGTCGGTCAGTCTGGTAAGAGAAACTGCCCAAATCGGTCGGAACATATCGCTTCGCCCGAGGCTCTGGGTCACTACGATTACCAGCGTACCGAAAACGACCGGAGAACACCATGCCTCACGTTGATGAATTGCTGGGCGTCACGACGCTGGCGTCGATGGGATTGCTCGTGGCGGTTTCGCTGCAGCCCGTTGAAGGCGCGAAGGGTGCCAGCGTCGCGTCGGCCGAGGCGCCGATTGCGGCCACGCGCGTCATCGTTACCGGAACGGGCGTCGCAGGCCAGCCGCTTTCTTCCGCCATGCCCGCCGCGACGGCCAAGGAGCCGACATGAACGGCACGCTGGTTGCCGGCACGAAGCCGTGCACTCCGCCCCGATGGCCAGCGGTCGTGCACGACGCGTGGCGAGCGCTGCGCGCACTCGTGCGACAGCTGGCCGCGTGGCATCAACGCGGGCGTCGGGTTGCAGCGGATCGCGACGTGCTGGCCAGCATGAGCGATCGTGAACTGATCGACATCGGAATCCCGCGCAGCAGCGTGCGCGCCGTCGCCGAGCGGGCGTGGTTGCGCGACTATCCGTGCTGAAGATGGAATAAAGCCGTCCCCATGCCGGTCTACGCTGACAGAAGATCAAGGACGGGCCTTGTCCGACGCCAGCCGCTTTGCGGAGCTCTGCCTGCCGCACCTCGATTCCGCCTATAACCTGGCGCGGTGGCTCACCCGCGATACGCAGGACGCGCAGGACGTCGTGCAGGACGCCTGCGTGCGGGCGCTCAGGTACGTGGGGTCGCTGCATGGCAACGACGCCAGGGCCTGGTTTCTGACGATCGTGCGCAACGCGTTCTACGACTGGCTTGCGCGGAACCGGCCTGCGGAAGTGATCCACGATGACAACGACACCGTGGATGCTGCCGCCGACCTCGCGACCCCGAGCCCCGAGCAGGTGGCGCTTCGCAACGCCGAGCTGCGCGTGCTCGGCGACGCACTGGCAGCGCTGCCGGCGCAGTACCGGGAAGTGCTCGTCCTTCGGGAGCTCGAGGAACTCTCCTATAAGGATATCGCCTCGATCGTCGACATTCCCATCGGCACGGTGATGTCGCGGCTGGCGCGGGCGCGCGGCATGCTGCAGCGATCGCCCGTTCTCTATGCGATCGGGAGCCCGGCTACGAGGAGCGCGCGATGAAGTGCAGCGACGCCACGATGCTGATCGGCGCCTATGCGGATGGTGAAACCGACAGGCGGCAAAGCCGCGCGATCCAGGGCCATCTCGCAGCCTGTCCCGATTGCGCGTCGAAGCATGAGCAGCTGGCCGAGCTCCGTACGCGCATCCGCAGCGAGGTTCCACGGTACTCCGCGCCGCCGGCGCTGCGTGCAAAAGTGACCGCGTCCGTCGACGCCGCCCGGCAATCGGAGCCCATGCGCACTCGAATCGGCGACCGCTGGCGCTGGCTCACGGGCGGCGCGCTCGCGGGATGCGCGGCCACGGTCCTTGCGTGGTTCGTGGGCACGACGGTGATCGCCTACCAGGAGAACCACGACATCGCGATGGAAGCGGTCACGTCGCACGTCCGGGCGACGCTCGGCAATCATCTGATCCAGGTCGCGTCGTCGAACCAGCACACGGTGAAGCCCTGGCTGTCGGCGCGCCTCGACTATTCGCCGCCGGTGCCCGACATGCAGCAGGAGGGCTTTACCCTTCTCGGAGGTCGAATCGACTATCTCGACCAACGCGCGATGGCGACGCTCGTCTACCGCATTCGCGACCACACGATCGACGTGTTCGTGTGTCCCCGTGCCGTTCGCGTGCCGCCTTCGCCGATGCGCACGATTCGCGGGATCAACGTGGCGCACGCGAGCGGTGAGCAGATGGATTGGCTCGCCGTGTCCGACGTGAGCCCCGACGTGCTGAGTTCGTTCGTGGAAAGCCTTGCGCGCGGGGGCCCGGCGCGATAGCCGTCCGCGAAGCTCGTTCCGGCGAAGGCTCCTGCGGGAGCCTTCGCCGCGTTTAGCGGAATAAACGCGTGCTCGCTTCGATATTGACGCGTACAGGCAATCGTGCCGACACGTCTAGGAGCATTCATGACTCTTCGCGATTTTGAACATTCGCGCGCCATGAGCCGCCGCGAGGCTTTGAAGTGTCTTGCAATCTGGAGCGGTGCCGCGGTCATGTGGACGGTCGCTGGCGGCGTTCCCCGCGCGCTCGGCGCGGCTAACGACGGCCTGGCGAAAGCGAATTCTGCCGGCGTGCTGAACTTCGTTCAGATCAGCGACACGCACATCGGCTTTCGCAAGCAGGCGAATCCCGACGTCGTCGGCAGCCTCCGCCAGGCGATCGCTTCCATCAATGCGTTGCCGCAGGCTCCTGCGTTCGTTGTCCACACCGGCGACGTGACCCACCTGTCGAAGCCCGAGGAGTTCGCCGCGGCGCGCGACTTGTTGCAGGAGCTGAAAGTCGACCGCGTGCACACGGTTCCCGGCGAGCACGACACGATCGACGACGGCGTCACCGGATATCTGAAGTTCTTCGATCACGACCGCAACGGTCGATCTTGGTACAGCTTCGATCAGGGCGGCGTCCATTTCGTGGGACTCGACAACGTCCAGAACTTTCAGGCGCGCACGCTGGCCGAGCTCGGTAACGAGCAGCTCGCATGGCTCGAGGACGACCTCGCGGCCGTCTCGCACTCCACGCCGGTCGTCGTGCTCGCGCATATCCCGCTGTGGACCATATGGGAGCCCTGGGGTTGGGGAACCGCGGATTCGGCGCAGGCGATCGCGCTGCTGCGCCCGTTCGGGTCCGTGACGGTTCTGAATGGGCACATCCACCAGGTGTTGCAGAAGGTCGAGGGCAACGTCGCACTGCATACGGCGATGTCGCTCGCCTACCCGCTGCCTACGCCGGGACAGGCGGGCGTCGGTGAGCCGGGCCCGGTAACCGTTGCTACGAGCGAGCTCGGCAAGCTGCTCGGCACGCGCCGCGTCAGCGTCGTGCGCGGCCGGCACGAGCTCGCGCTCGTCGACACGCCGCTCGTCGGCTGAACGCCTTCTTCTCACCCAGGAGTCATTCATGAGTTACTCGGCGATTGCCGGCAAGATCGTCCAGCGTGCCACCTCGCGCGCATGCAGGCGGTGCGTTCGGACTGCAGCCGGTGTTGCGGTTGCCGCTGTCGTGGCATTCGGTGCACTTGCAATGCACCCCGCTAGGGCCACGGCCGCCGCGACGGTCGAGCTTGCAATCGACAAGTTCGCCTTCGCGCCGAAGGAGATCACCGTGCGGCCCGGCACGACGATCGTGTGGACCAACCACGACGAGGCGCCGCACACGGTGGTGAGCAGCGACAAGAGCTTCGCATCCAAGGGCCTCGACACGGATGACCGGTTCGAGCACACGTTCGAGCGCGAAGGCGACTTCGGGTACATCTGCAGCGTGCACCCGTTCATGACCGGCGTCGTGCACGTTCTCAGATAACCGCCAGCCATGGGGCCGCCATCGGGAGCAAGGCGCGAGACGATATCGCCTCGTAAGGTTCGGGCGGAGATCGTGACTAAAGAGTCGTCGCTGCAAGCGGCCGAACGGCTACGCGGTGATTTGAGCGACCAGCGTCCTTGCGTCCGAACCGGGCGCTCGAGCGACGAGCGGGCATACCTCCGGCTGCAGTACGTGCCGGCCAATTGACCATCCATGGAGATTCGAATGAAACGAGTTGCAATTGCAATGTTGTCCGCTTGTCTCGCATCGGCGGGAAGCGCCGCCTTGGCGGCTGACAGCGGCTCGATGCCCGCTGCAAAGAAGGATTCGATGGCCAAGGACTCAATCGCCAAGGATCCGATGGGGAAGGATTCGATGGCCAGGGACTCGATGGCCGCCCAAGCGCCAAAATCGAAGAAGGTGCACAAGGACAAGATGAAGCCCGACACGGCGCGCGAGCCCGTGAAAGACAAGGCGATGTGACGCGTCGCGTAACATTGGGCCGATGATCGCGAAGGCCCGATCCGACGCACTTGTTCTGTTCGGCGGCACCGGCGATCTCGCGCGCCGGAAGATCTACCCGGCACTGGTGTCACCGGTGCGTAGCGGCCCGCTCGATGTGCCGGTCATCGTGGTCGCGCACAGCGATCTGGATGACACGCGCCTGCGCGACTACGGTCGCGCGTCGCTGCGCGTTTCCCGTCGTCATCGACCGCCTCGCTCAATCGCCACTACGTCGCCAACGTGCAACTGACGATGGCCGAACAGTTCGGCGTCGAGGGGCGCGGCGCGTTCTACGACTCGGTCGGCGCACTGCGCGACGTCGTCCAGAATCATCTGCTGCAGGTCGCGACGCTGCTCGCGATGGAACCGCCGAACGGCTCGGACGCCGAAGCGCTGCACGACGAGAAGGTAAAGGTTTTGCGCGCGATGCGTCCGCTCTCGCCGGGTGACGTCGTGCGCGGCCAGTATCGCGGCTATCGCGACGAGCCGGGCGTCGCCGCCGATTCCATCGTCGAAACCTTTGCGGCAGTGCAACTGACGTCGACTCATGGCGCTGGTCGGGCGTACCGTTCTTCATCCGGGCAGGCAAGCGTCTGCCCGTAACGGCTACGGAGGTCGTCGTCGAGTTGCGGCGCCCGCCGCACTGGATTTTCGACGAGCCGCCGTCGCGTCACGCCAATTACGTGCGCTTCCGGTTGGGGCCGGATCGCGTCGCAATCGCGATGTGCGTACGCGCAAAAGCGCCCGGCGCAGCGCTCGTTGGCGGTGATGTCGAGCTCTACTGCGCGAACGAGCGCGGACCGACGATGGATGCGTACGAGCGGCTGATCGGCGACGCGATGCGCGGTGATGGCACGCTGTTCGCGCGCGAGGACGCCGTCGAGGCGGCGTGGCAGGTCGTCGAGCCGGTGTTGCGCGACGCCGCGCCGGTCGAGCAATACGAGCCCGGCACGTGGGGGCCGCCCGAAGCGGCGTCGATCACGGCTTCGAGCGGCGGCTGGCGTGCTCCCGTACCTGCCGCGTGAATGCCAGCGACGCGGAGCTCGTGACGGGCAGCGTGACGTCAGTCGACGCGAAATCCCAGCGCCTCGAGCTCACGCCTCACCTCGTGATTCTCGAGCAGCGCGCAAAACGCCTTGACCGGCGCCCGCGAAAGCCGCGCCTTGGGCACGATGAAATCGTAGCGCTCTTCCTGCAGCGGAATGAAGCCCAGACCATATTGCCGCGCCACCGTGTCGATCGCCACGCCCCAGTCGGCACGATTCTGCGCAACGGCCGCGGCGACCGCGTTGTGCGACTTCGTCTGCACGCCGTAGCCAGCGGGACGGCGTGCACCGAGGAGGCGATCGATCAGGATCCGCGTTCCGCTGCCCGCGTTGCGATTCACCATCACGCAATCGGCATCGTCCCCGGCGATGGCGATGGCCGCCTCGAGCGTGCGACCCTCGAACCGCGCATCGCCGCGCCGGAATACGAAACCCTGCATGCGGCCGTAACCGGGAACGAGCGACAACTCTGGCGTCAATAGCGGACGGTTGTATTCACCCGTAACGGGATCGAGCAGATGC
>DATEIQ010000202.1:0-6816 GCA_035278845.1 Casimicrobiaceae bacterium
CGCGAGTGGGTGAGCCGATTCAAGGCGGTGGCGCAGGGATCGCCGCCGGGCGCGCCGTCCGTGCACGCGCCGAGCGCGCAGGCGGACGCCGCAGCTTCCGCAGCAACGTAAGCGTCCGCGCTTCCGCCGGACGCAGCCCGGCCGGCCGCCGGGCAAGATGGCGCGGCGGCAACGCATCGGCGTGGTAGGCATCGATCACGCCGGGGTGCACGTAACTCTTCCGGCACACCGCCAGCGTATTGCCGAGCGCATGCGCCGCGGCGCGCAATGCACGATTGACGGTACGCGTGCGTTCGGTCACGGACGGCGTCGCCCCGTAGCGCGTCAGAAGCACCGTGGCGATCACCGTCGCGCCCCAGGTGCGGAAATCCTTCGCCGTGCAATCGGCGCCGCTCACCTCGCGCAGATAGTCGTTCACGTCCGTCGCGCACACGGTGTGCGCCTGACCATCCTCGACGTAATGGAACAGCTCGTATCCCGGAAGATCGAGGCAGCGACGCAGGATCCGCGCAAGCCGCCGGTCGGCGAGCGACACGTCGTGCTCTCGGCCCGACTTGCCGCGAAAGCGGAGGCGGATGCGATCGCCCGCGACCTTGACGTGGCGAGTACGCAGCGTCGTGAGCCCGAAGCTGCCGTTGTCGCGGCGATAGCGCTCCTCGCCGACGCGCATGAACGTGCGATCGAGCACGCGAACCATCGCGGCCAGGATCTTGCGGCGTGGCAGGCCCGCCGCCGCGAGATCGCGGGCGACCGCGCGTCGGATCGCCGGCAACCTGGCAGCGAAGTCGGCCAGACGATCGAACTTGTGCAAGTCACGCAGCGCGCGCCACTGCGCGTGATAGCGATACTGGCGGCGACCTCGCGCGTCGCGGCCGATCGCCTGCAGATGCCCCTGTGGGTCGCGGCAGATCCACACCGCTGTCCACGCCGGCGGTATCGCGAGCGCCCGGATGCGCGCGATCTCCGTGGCGCTCGCGAGCCTGCGACCGTCGGCGTCGACGTAGCGAAACGCGTCGGCGGCGCCTTCACGCCGCCATCCGGGATCGTCCGGCCGACTGTAGCGCAGCGCGTCTATGACCAGTACGGCCGCGCCTCGTAGAACGCGTGCACGTCCTCGGCCCAGCGCTGGTCGGCCATCGACGGCCAATGATCCTTGTCGAAGCCCGGCGCCTGATCGAAGCGCTCCTTCGCCACGTTCAGCCTGAAGCACTTGCTGTCGGTGTCGAGCTGCATCGCCGACCATGGAATCGCGAACAGCTTGTTGCCCATGCCGAGCACGCCGCCCACCGACATCACCGCATACGCGACGCGGCCGGTCGGCACGTCGAGCATGATGTCGGTGATGTCGCCGAGCTTTTCGTCGGCGCCGTTGCGCACTTCGTCACCGGTCAGCGTGTCGGCCGCCATCACCTGCGGCCCCGGCCCCTTGTCGTCGCGCGTCCAGTAGTCGTTGCCGGTACGGTAGCGCGCATCGGGATCGGCCATCCCCATCGGAATGGCGGTATCGCTCGTGCTTACGCCGGACGTGGGTCGCGTGGTTGCCATGTTCATTCCTCTCTTACGCCAAAGCGCGGTGTGTAACGTTGGGCCATTACGGCGGTGGGATCGGAGTCCGTCGAAGCGCCAAGCTCGTAATGCGTGTAGCCGGACTCGCAGCGCGGCCACGTGCGCGAACGCGATCGGAACTCGCCCTGCGTCTTCCATGCGCCGCCGTCCGCAGTTGGTTGCACGCTGCGTTGCGTTGGTTCCGTTGGTTGCGGATTGCGGTGCGGTACCTGCGTTACGCTAAATGCCATGGGCTCGGACTCGATGACGGACGAGCACCCCGTACCGCAAGCGACATGCCATTCCTGAAAGTGCTGCCAAATCCGTCACCTGTTTCGCGCGCCGTGGCGGCGCGCCGGTAGGATTTGCAGGTAAACCGGGTACGTCAGTCGCGCGCAGGCTCCGTCGGCGCAGCGGCGGCGCGCGCAGGCTCCGTCGGCACGAGGGCGGCGCCCGCGGTAAGGATGGCCGTCGCGTCGGGCGGTGGCGCGTCCGCGTGTGCGAGGAGATCGCCGAGACTCTGCCGCAGCCCGCTCCACAGCTCGCCGCGCTTTTGCGCGAACGCGAACTGCGCTTCGAGAAAGCCGAGCTTCGATCCGCAGTCGAAGCGCCGGCCCTCGATGAGGCACGCGAACACGCGCTCGCGCTCCATCAACGCGCGAATCGCCGAAGGCAACGCAGCGTCTTCGGAAAGCGCCCTGTCGTCGAGCGCCTGCCAGAGCGCCGGCGTGAAAACGAAGCGCCCCGCGGTCACGAGCGGAAGGGACGCCGCGCCGATCGGAGGTACCTTGACGAGCGAGCGCGCGCTGCGGATGCCGCTCGTGCGCAGGTCGGCGCCGATCAGGTGCTCTGCGCTCGCGGCCGCATGCGCCGCGCGTTGCGCCCCGACGACGCTTACGCGCTGCTCGGCGTACACGTCGAGCAGTTGCGCGAGCGCCGGCCGCCCGGCGTCGATCAGCTGGTCAGGGAGAACGACCGCGAACGGCTCGCGGCCGAGCAACGGCCGCGCCTTGCGCAATGCGTCGAGCACGCCCGTCGCCTCGCGCTGGCGGACGTAGCTGAACGACACGCCGGCCGGGATCGCCGAGCGCAGTTCACGCAGCGCATCGGAGTCGGCGCGCGCGGCGAGCTCGTGCTCGAGCTCGTACGCCTGGTCGAAGTGATCCTCGATTGCGCGCTTGCTGCGACCCGTCACGAAGATCATTCGCGTCAGGCCCGCGGCGGCCGCTTCCTCGACCGCGTACTGGATCATCGGCCGATCGACGATCGGCAGCATTTCCTTCGGACACGCCTTCGTGGCCGGCAAAAAGCTCGCGCCGAATCCGGCGACGGGGAATACGGCGTGCCGCACCCGCGAACCTTCCGCGGGAGTCGTGGTAACGGGGAAGCGTTTCGGTTCTTTCATGAATCGCTGCGATCGGGAGGGACTTTCCGAAATAGCAGCAAGCATGCCGCGGGGATTACGCTGCGCGGTTCCCGAGCCGCGACGTGCTATCGATCGGGCGCCGACGCGCCTTTGCGCAACGCGAGTCGACCCGGGTGCGGATGCGCAACGCGCTCCGATTGTGCACCTGTCGGGTCGGCGATGTCCATCACCGCTCGAGGGTCGATTTGCACAGCAGCAATTGCCGTCGTTCGCGGTAATTCTTACGTGGCGGCGAGGTTTGGGAATGAGCATAACGCGCGCGTTCGGCTCGCGAAGCGGATGCCCCGGACGGTGCGGCACGGAGCTTGCGGAAACAGGGCGCCCCCTTGTCCTCGGAAAGCACGCGCGTGGAAAACAACGATTGGCGCAACGGCGATGCGCATCGTGAACTGCCGTTCAAGCCGTTGTGGATCGCGGATTTGCAGGACGACGATCGCGCAGGCGTCGCGGCGGCATCGGATCGTGTCGATGCGGCAAGCGACGCCGAGCGCGTGGCTCTAGAGTATCGCGCTGCGGCCGACGCAGGAATCCATTGCGTGCGTGAAGCAGTCGGCTGGCGACAGGTCGAGCGCGCCGGCGGCTTCGACTTTGCGAAAGTGCTCGCCCGCGCCGAAATGGCCCGTCGCCACGGCATCGCCATCGCATGGACGCTGTGCCGCGGCGATTGGCCGGACGATGTCGACGTGCTGTCGACTGAATTCGTCGAGCGCGTCCGTTCCTACGCGGATGCAACCGCGCGCGCGCTGCACGCTTACGCGAGCGCGGTGCCGCCGGTGTACGCGCCGTTCGAAGAGATCGCATTCCTGGCCTACTGCGTCGCCGAGACCGGTCTGCTGAATCCGTGGCAGCGCGATCGGCAAAGCCGCGGCGATGACGTGCAACGCCAGCTCGTGAAGGCCGCGATTGCCGTTTGCGACGCGATCGCCGCTGTCGACCCGCGGACGCGGTTCCTGCACGTCGAGACGATGCCGCGCGTGCGACCCGCGGAACAGCATGGCGCTGCGGCCGCGTGGCGGACGTTCGACCTGCTGTCGGGTCGCGCGGACGGCGCCCGTGGACACCCGCGCTACCTCGACGTCATCGGGGTCAACTGCCATGCGAGCCGCGAAACCGCCGCACGCACGCTTGTACCTTTGCCTGGCGTGCGGGGCGCGCGGCGGCGTGTGCCGGTTGCGCAGGCGCTGGCAGCGATCGCCGATCGCTACGGGCGGCCTATCGTCGTCGGCGAGCACAGTCCCGCGGGCGTCAACCGCGCGGCGTGGCTGTCCGAGATCGGCGACGGGGTTCGCGAGGCGCAGCATGCAGGCGTTTCCGTCGTCGGCGTATGCCTGCGGCCGGGGCGCGATCGGCCGCTGTGGCGTGATCCGCTGCGCTGGCAGGCGTTCGGGCTGTGGGACCGGGTGCTTGCACCCTCCGCCGCGGCCCCCGCGGACCGTGGTTATGCGAAGTCGCTCGCCATGATGCGCGCGCGCGTCCAGGACGTACGCGCGCCGTCGGGACGGAATGCGCCATGACCGGAAAGATTCGCAGCGTTCCCGATGCCGAGCTGCCGGCGCTCGTAGTCTTCTCGCACCTGCGCTGGGATTCGCCATACCGCCGGCCGCAGGAAATCCTGTCGCGGCTCGCGCAGCGGACGCGCGTGCTGTTCGTCGAAGAGCCGCGATTCCACGCCGGCGACCCGAGCGCCCTCGTGCGCGCGCCCGCCCGCAACGTCACCGTGCTGACGCCGCGCACGCCGCTCAATGCACCCGGCTTTCACGACGACCAGATCCCGCTGCTGTCGAAGCTCGTCGCGAATGCGCTCGCGCGCGAGCAGATGCACGACTACGGCGTATGGCTCGACACGCCGATGGCGCTGCCGTTGCTCAAGAAGCTCGCGCCGCGCTGCATCGTCTACGATTGCATCGCCGATCTCGCGGCGTTGCCGGGTGCGCCGCGGCAGATCGCGCAACGCGAGCACGCGCTGCTGCGCATGGCGAACGCGGTGCTTTGCGCGAGTCCCTGCCTGTCGCGCGCACTGCGCGCGCAGCGCGACGACGTCCACTGCGTCGCCGATAGCGTCGATGCGGCGCACTTCGCGTGCGCATTCGATTCGCGGTCGACGCATCCCGACGTGAAGGCGCTTGCACGGCCGCGGCTCGGATACGCGGGCATGATCGACGAGCGCGTCGATTGCGAGCTTCTGCGCGCCGTCGCGCAGGCACGGCCGGAATGGGAAATCTGTCTCGTCGGCCCGGTCTCGCACATCGATCAGGGCATGTTGCCGCGCGCGCCGAATCTGCATTACCTGGGTGCATGCGCGCACGCGGAGCTGCCCAAGCACTTCGCCGGGTGGGACGTCGCGCTGCTGCCGATCGTGGGCTACGACGCGGCGCATTTCGCCACCGGTGCGACCGCGCTCGAATACATGGCGGCGGGACGGGCGGTCGTCTCGACCCCCATTCGCGATCTCGCGCGATCCGCGGGCGAGCTGGTGCGTTTTGGCGCGGATGCGGCTGCGTTCGTCGCGGCGTGCGATGCGGCACTGACTGCATCTGCCGAAGATCGTGCGCGGCGTGCCCGCGGCATGGCGGAAATCGTGCGCGGGACGAGCTGGGACGAAACCGTGCGAACGCTCGGTCCGATACTCGAGACGGCTGCTTCGCAGGGACTGACGCGGAACGCACGACGGATGCTCGAGCCCGCGCAAAGCACGGTCGCGCACGCGCCCAGGATGCCGGCGCGATCGCCGTGCGTGATTCTCGGCGCCGGCGCGACGGGTCTCGCGGCCGCGTACCACTACGGTGCCGGCTGCACGCTCGTCGAGCGCGAGGCCCAGATCGGCGGCGGCTGCCGCTCGATCGAGGATACCGGGTTCACGTTCGATCGTGGCGGGCACGTCATGATGTCCGACGACCCGCACGTGCAGGAACTCTACCGGCTGCTGCTCGGCGACAACGTGCACTGGCAGGAATGCGACGTGCGAATCGTCGACGGCGAAGGCGCGACGCGGAACGTTGCGACCGTTGCGCACCGCGACGTACCTGCGCCGCGCACGCGCTTCGGCTATCCGCTGCGCGGCGGATTCGCGGCTCTCGTCAACGGCTTCGTGCCGCTGTTGCGCGGCGGTCTCGTTCTGCACGCCGACGTGCGCAAAGTGTCGCCGTTGCTGCGCACGGTGGCGCTCGCCGACGGCCGGCGATTGCGCTACGACGTTCTCGTCAGCACGCTGCCGCTGCCGCATCTCGTCGCGGCGATGGAGGACGAAGCGCCGGTCGAGATCCGGCGCGCGGCCGCAGCACTTCGTCACACGTCGCTGCGCTGCGTCAACCTCGGTGTCGCGCGTCCGCACGTGACGGCGAGCCATTGGATCGAATTTCGCGGAGGCGCCGTTTTCACACGCGTATTCGCGCAAGGCAACCTGAGCCCGCATTGCAATCCGAGGAGTGGCTCTGGCCTCATGTGCGAGATTCCGTACTCCGACATGGCACCGCTGCCCGTGAGCGGGGCCGCACTCACCGAGCGTTGCGTCCGCGACCTCGTTCGAGCGGGGCTGCTGCATCGCTTCGACGGGCTGCTGACGTCGAGCCAGGTGGATGTCGCGTTTGCGGATATCGGCGAGGGCGGCGCGGAAGAGGCCGCGTGCATTCGCGACTGGCTCGCGAATTTCGACATCGTGCCCGCGGGCCGTTTCGGCGCGTGGCAGGATGGCGACGCGTTTCTCGCCGGCCGGAATGCCGCGCTCGCCGCGCAGCGAGGCAGCCCCGAGGACGAACGAGCCCCGCAGCGCGTCAGCGCGTAGGTACGTTCGGTCGCTCGAGCGGCTGGCGGCGAGCGCGCCGACAGCCGATACAATGGCGAAGAAG
>DATEIQ010000203.1:0-10153 GCA_035278845.1 Casimicrobiaceae bacterium
GATTCCGGTGCTCGCGAAGAACAAGAGCGTCAAGGTCGAGAACATCGATCCGCTGGGCTCGATGGGCCTGCTGCGCTTCAACTTCATGTATCCGCCGTTCAACAACCAGAAGATGCGGCAGGCGGTGCTGTACGCGATCGATCAGAACGATTACGTGCTCGGCATCGCGGGAGACGTTAAGAATGGTCACCCCTGCTATTCGTATTTCACGTGCGGCACGCCGCTCGCGAGCGAGGTCGGCGCCGAGCCGATGAAGGGCAAGCGCGATTTCGAGAAGGCGAAGCAGCTCGTCAAGGAGGCGGGGTACAAGGGCGAGAAGATCGTCATCATCGACGCGACCGATCAGCCGATCGTGCACTCGCAATCGCTGCTGACGCTCGAGGCGTTGAAGAAGATCGGACTCAACGCCGAAGTGCAGGCCGGAGACTGGGGCACGCTGATCACGCGCCGCGCATCGAAGGAGCCGATCGACAAGGGCGGCTGGTCGATCTTCCACACGTGGCTCGTCGGGCCCGACGTCACGTCGCCGGCAGTCAATTTCGCCGTCCGCGGCTCGGGGCAGAAGGCCTGGTTCGGCTGGCCGGAGGACGCTAAGATCGAGGAGCTCCGCGAGGCCTGGTTCGCGGCCACCGACGCCGCGAGCTCGAAGAAGGCGGCGGAGGCGGTGCAGGCACGCGCGTTCGACTTCGTTCCGTACGTGCCAACGGCGCAGTTCATCCTGCCGACCGCGTATCGCACGAACCTGAGCGGCCTTATCATCGCGCCGATCACGCTCATGTGGAACGTCGAAAAGAAGTAGGCGTCGCCGGAGCGTATCGCTGAAATCAGGGTTTCGCAGGCGCAGCGGCGGATGATCGCGTACATCGTCCGCCGCCTGCTCTCCACCTTCGTCGTGATGGCGGTGGTGGCGTTCGTCGTGTTTTCGCTGCTGTACCTGACGCCCGGCGATCCGGCGGCGATCATCGCGGGCGACATCGCCACCAGCGAAGATATCAAGCGCATCCACGAGCGGCTCGGCCTCGACGACCCGTTTCTCGTGCAGTTCGGGCGCTGGGTGAGCAGGCTTTCACACGGCGACCTCGGCACGTCGATCTTCACCAACCTGCCGGTGACGCAACTGATCGCGCAGCGTGTGGAGCCGACGCTGTCGCTCACGCTGTGCACGCTGGTGGTGGCGATCGCCGTCGCGGTGCCGCTTGGCGTCGTCGCGGCGGCGAAGGCCGGCACGTGGTTCGACCGCGCGGTAATGGCGTTCTCGGTGCTCGGGTTTTCCGTGCCCGTGTTCGTGCTGGCGTATGGCCTGATCCTGACGTTCTCGATCCGGTTCGACTGGCTGCCGGTGCAGGGCTATCGCCCGTTCGACGAGGGCGTGTGGCAATGGCTGCGGCACCTGATCCTGCCGAGCATCGCGCTCGGCACCGTGTACGTGGCGCTGATCGCGCGCATGACGCGGGCCAGCATGCTCGATGTGCTGGCGCAGGACTACGTGCGAACCGCGCAGGCGAAGGGGCTGGCGCCGGACCAGGTGCTGCTCCGTCACGCGCTCAAGAATGCCGCGATCCCGATCATGACGACGATCGGCATCGGCGTTGCGCTGCTGATCAGCGGCGCCATCGTCACTGAAACAGTGTTCGCGCTGCCTGGCATCGGCCGGCTCACCGTCGATGCGATCCTGCGCCGCGACTACCCGATCATCCAGGGTGTCACGCTGCTGTTCTCCGCGATCTATGTGCTGGTGAACCTCGCCGTCGACCTTTCGTACGCTCTGTTCGATCCGCGCATTCGGTACTAGCGCGTGTGAACAGCCCATAGCAATGGCCACGGCATTCCCTGCCCCGACGCTTGCGCGAACAAAGTCCGTATCGCCGACATGGCGGCGCTTCCGCGATGCGTTCCGCCGCCATCCAATGGCGATTGTCGGCGGCGTCATCCTGGCCGTGATGATCATCGTGGCGCTGCTTGCGCCGTGGCTCGGGACCGTCGATCCGCAGGCCGTTTCGCCCGCGAAGCGGCTGCGACCGCCGTCGTCGACGTACTGGTTCGGTACCGACATGCTCGGACGAGACGTGTACAGCCGGGTCGTCTACGGCGCGCGCATCTCGCTGATCGTTGGCCTCGCGGTGGCCGTGCTGTCCACGCTGCTCGGCATCGTGATCGGGCTGGTGACGGGGTACATCCGCTGGCTCGACGCGATCGTGATGCGGGTGATGGACGGCCTGATGTCGATTCCGTCGGTGCTGCTGGCGATCGCGCTGATGGCGCTCACCAAGGCAAGCGTCGGCAACGTCATCGCCGCGATCACGCTGGCGGAGATGCCGCGTGTCGTGCGCCTCGTGCGCGGCCTCGTGCTGTCGCTGCGCGAGCAGACGTACGTCGAGGCGGCGATCGCCGCCGGCACGACGTTGCCGCGAATCCTGGCGCGCCACATCCTGCCGAACATCGTCGCGCCGCTGCTCGTGCAGGGCACGTACGTGTGCGGCTCGGCGATGATCACCGAAGCGATCCTTTCGTTCATCGGCGCCGGCACGCCGCCGAACATTCCGAGCTGGGGCAACATCATGGCGGAAGGGCGCAGCCTGGTGCAGATCGCGGGCTACCTGATTCTCTTCCCCGGCATCTGCCTGTCGCTGACGGTGCTCGCCGTCAATCTGCTCGGCGACGGCATGCGCGACGCGCTCGATCCAAGGCTCGCGCGGCGGATGTGATGCAGACGATGGCCACGACGCCGGCATTGCTCGAGGTTGACGACCTCACCACGCACTTCTTCACGCGCGACGGCGTCGTGCGTGCAGTGGATGGCGTGTCGTTTTCGGTGAAGCGCGGCGAGGTGCTTGCGGTCGTCGGCGAATCGGGTTGCGGCAAGAGCGTGACGTCGCTGTCGATCATGCGACTGATCGCATCCCCGCCGGGACGCTACGTCAAGGGCCGCGTGCTGTTCGAGGGTCGCGACCTTCTGCAGCTGCCCGAGCCCGAGATGCGCAAGATCCGCGGCGACGCGATCTCGATGATCTTCCAGGAGCCGATGACGTCGCTGAACCCGGTGCTGACGATCGGCCGCCAGATCGCAGAAGCGCTCGTTTTGCACCGCGGCGCGTCGCGCGAGCAGGCGGCGCAGCGCACGGTCGAGCTGCTGCGGCTGGTCAGGATTCCGGAGGCGGAACGCCGCGCGTCGCAATACCCGCACGAGCTTTCGGGCGGCATGCGCCAGCGGGTGATGATCGCAATGGCGCTCGCGTGCGAGCCGCGGCTTCTGATCGCCGACGAACCGACCACGGCGCTCGACGTGACGATCCAGGCGCAGATCCTCGAGCTGATGCGCGAGCTGCAGCGCAAGACAGGCACTGCGATCGTGCTCATCACGCACGACCTCGGCGTCGTCGCCGAGATGGCGGAGCGCGTGGTGGTCATGTACGCCGGGCGCAAGGTCGAGGAAGCGCCGGTGGCCGAATTGTTCGCACACCCCCGGCATCCGTATACGCGCGGGCTGCTCGATTCCATCCCGAAGCTCGGGGCCGGGAGCCGCGACGGTGAAGTAGGACAACGTCGCCGACTCGCGGAAATCGCAGGCACGGTGCCGTCGCTGTCCGAGCCTATCGCCGGCTGCGCGTTTGCGCCGCGCTGCAGCTATGCGAGGAACCGTTGTCGCGAGGATTCGCCGCCGCTCGAGGAAAAGTCGAGCGGTCATTTGGCGGCGTGCTGGGAATCGGAGCGACTGGCGAGCGGCGCGGTGCCGACCAGTCACGTGCGATGAGCGCTGCAGCCACCGAGCCGCTTCTCGCCGTGTCGCGGCTGACGAAGCATTACGCGATGCGCAGCGGCCTCTTCGGGAGCGCGCGCGACGTCGTGCACGCGGTCGACGACGTAAGCTTCGCGATCCACGATGGTGAAACGCTGGGCCTCGTCGGCGAAAGTGGATGCGGCAAGTCGACGATCGCGCGCACCGTGCTTCGGCTCGTCCAGCCTACGTCAGGCACCATCGAATGGCGCGGCCGGTCGATCGAGCGACTGCAGAGCGGTGAGATGCGGCCCTATCGTCGCGAGCTGCAGGCAGTATTCCAGGATCCGTACGCGTCGCTCAATCCCCGCATGCGGGCAGCCGACATCGTCGCCGAGCCGATTCGCAACTTCGAGGCGGCGACGTCGCAAGCGATCGCCGGACGCGTGCGCGCGCTGTTCGAGCGCGTCGGCCTGCGCAGCGATCAGATGGCGCGCTATCCGTACGAATTTTCCGGCGGCCAGCGCCAGCGGCTGGGGATCGCACGCGCGCTGGCGCTGCAGCCGAAGCTGATCGTCTGTGACGAGCCCGTCTCGGCGCTCGACGTTTCGGTACAGGCGCAGGTGATCAACCTGCTTGCGGATCTGCAGCGGGAGTTCGGTCTGTCGTACCTGTTCGTTGCGCACGACCTCGCCGTCGTCGAGCACATCAGCCATCGCGTCGCGGTGATGTACCTGGGCCGGATCGCCGAGATCGCACCGACGCGGATGCTGTTCGGCAATCCGCTGCACCCGTATACCGAAGCGCTGCTGTCCGCGGTGCCGGTGCCCGACCCGGCGGCGCGCCGCAAGCGGATGATCCTTGCCGGCGACGTGCCGAGCCCGACGAAGCTGCCGTCCGGTTGCCGCTTCCACACCCGCTGTCCGTACGCGTTCGATCGCTGTCGTCGCGAGGAGCCGCAGCTCGCGGAAGTCGCGCCCGGCCATCACGTCGCGTGTCATCTGCGGGAAGTGCCCTCAGTGGCGAGTCAGTATCGCATCGAGACTGTAGCGGCTCACGACCCCAGGCTTTGAACAAGCTGCGGTCATGTCCGTCGTTGTTGATCAGCGTATAGACCTGACCGAGAGCGGGCACGAAGCTGCCGCTCATGAACAGGTTGAACTGCGGGTTGTCGAGCGTGACGGTGCCAGTGGCGTTGAGCTGATCGTAGCCGCTGCCCGGTGCCGCACCAGCGATATCGGGCCGTTCAGCCAGCGAAGGGGTCGAGGAGCCTGACGCCGGTGGACGCGAAATGCCGGACATTGCGCGTCAGCAGCACCAGGTCGTAAAGAAGCGCCGTCGCCGCGATCTGCTTGTCGAGCGGATTTTCCGGATGCGGCACTCGCAAGCGACCCCATATCTGTGCCGCGTCCGCGTCGAAGGGAAGGATGTTCTCGGCGTATTCGGCCACGAGTCCCTCGAGCCACCGCTCGAGCGATCGTGCCTGGGAAAGATCGCCACGATGGCGGATCAACTCCACGCCCCGGCGGAGCTCCCCGACCGTCACCGCTGCCATGTACAGCGGCAGATCGCGGACCGCGGCGTCGCTGAAAAAGGCGGCGACTCCGGGATTGGCCTTGTCTTTCTTGCGGAGCTCGCTGACGACGTCGGTATCAACCAGGTACACGCGCTGCCTCCGAGGTGTCCTCGACGCGCACGAAATCCTCGTCGCGCCCGACGCTCGGTATGGCGGCCAGCACGGCCGCGATATGACGCCTGCGCGGTCGCCGCAGCGCGCTGGCGAGGATTTCCCTATGCTCGGCCTCTGCGCTGCGGCCATGCCTTGCAGCCCTTTGCTTCAGCGCCTGCACCAGCGATTCGTCGATGTCGCGCACGAGCAGGTTCGCCATCGATTTCTCCGCTTCGATTCACGATGCTATCAATGATAGCATGCTCGGTCCGCGGACTGCAACACGACCAGCGTTGGGGTATGCTCGCTGCGCGTGCCGCATGCATCGCACTAGCCGAGGTCCCGAATGAACCCGTATCCCGACGCCGTCGCGCTGACCCGAAAGCTCCTGTCCTTCGACACGATCAATCCGCCTGGCGCCGAGCAGGCATGCGCAGAGTATCTCGGATCGTTGCTGGAACGCGCCGGGTTTCGCGTCGATTACGCCGCGTTTGCGCCGACGCGCACGAGCCTGGTTGCACGCATCGGCGGGGACACGAGCAAGCCGCCGCTCGGGTTCACCGGTCACATGGATACGGTCCCTCTCGGCGGAGCGCAGTGGAAGCGCGACGCCTTCGGGGCGAGCCTCGAGGGCGGCCGTCTGTACGGCCGCGGCTCGAGCGACATGAAAAGCGGTGTCGCCGCCTTCGTCGTCGCCGCGCTTGCGCAGGCCGAGCGGTTGCGGCAATCGCCCGGCGCGACGCTGGTGCTGACGGCCGACGAGGAATGCGGGTGTGGCGGCGCTGCGCATCTCGCGCGCGAGACGAAGCTGCTCGGACGGGTCGGTGCGCTGCTGGTGGGCGAGCCGACGGCGAACTATCCGCTCGTCGGCCACAAGGGCGCGCTGTGGCTCGAGGCGCGCACGACCGGGATCACCGCGCACGGCTCGATGCCCGAGCGCGGCGACAACGCGGTGTACAAGGCCGCTCGCGCCGTCGACGTGCTGCGCCAGTTCGATTTCGCGGTCGAGCCACATCCGCTCATGGGTCCGCCGACGCTCAACGTGGGAACGCTGCACGGCGGCCTCAACATCAACTCGGTTCCCGATCGCGCGACGATCGGCATCGACATCCGCACGGTACCGGGGCAGGACCATGCAGGTGTTCGAAACAGGCTCCAGCACGCGCTCGGCGACGAAGTCGAGATCGTGCCGGTCGTCGACGTCGAGGCGATCTATTCGAATCCGGAGAGCGACTGGATGCAGCAGGTTTTTGCCGCGGCGGAGCGGCAGATCGGCGAGCGGCCGCGGGCGCGGAGCGCGACGTACTTCACGGATGCCGCGGTGCTGAACGCCGTGTACCGCGACGTGCCGATCTGCGTGCTCGGTCCGGGTGAGCCGCAGCTCGCGCACCAGACCGACGAATACTGCCTGGTCGACCGCGTCGAGCAGTCGGTGGACATGTATGGGGAGTTGTTACGGAATTGGAATTCTTGAGGGCGCCCGCGAGGCGCCCCATCGTGTGAAGGAAATGCCAGGATGACCAATCTGAACCGGCTGAGTGCTACCGAAGCGGCGCGCAAGCTCGCGACGCGTGAAATCACCGCGCAGGCGCTGCTCGACGACTGCATCGAGCGCATCCGCGAGCGCGAGCCCGTCGTGCATGCCTGGGCGCATCTCGACTTCGACGGCGCGACAAAGCGGGCACGGCAGCTCGACGCCATGCCGGCAACCGGATTGCTGCATGGTCTGCCGATCGCGATCAAGGACTTGTTCAATACGTTCGACATGCCGACGCGCTCGGGGTCGCCGATCTACGAGAACCACCAACCCGTGAGCGACGCGGCGAGCGTCGCGCTCGCGCGCGTGGCCGGCGCCGTCGTCGTTGGCAAGACGGTCACCACGGAGTTCGCCACGTTCCATCCCGGACCCACGTGCAACCCGCACGATCCAACCCATACACCCGGCGGCTCGTCGTCGGGGTCCGCTGCCGCAGTGGCCGACTTCATGGTGCCGCTGGCCTTCGGCACGCAGACGGCGGGTTCGATCGTGCGCCCGGCCGCGTATTGCGGCGCCGTCGGATACAAGCCGACGTACGGAACGATCTGCCGCGTGGGCGTCAAGATGATCTCGGACACGCTGGACACGATGGGCGGATTCGGCCGCACCGTGTCCGACGTTGCGCTGTTCGTCGCCGCGGTCAGCGGGCGCGACGAGTTGGCGATCCGGGAGCCGGCGCGCGAAGCGCCGCGGATCGGCGTGTGCCGCACGTACGAATGGGACTTTGCGCAACCGGAGACGGTCGCGCTCTTCGAGGACGTGGAGCGGCGGCTGCGTGAAGCGGGACGCACCGTGCGCAATGTCGAGCTACCGAGCGAGTTCACTGGCCTGGCCGCCGCGCAAAAGGCGGTCATGGTGCGCGAGGTTGCGCAATCGCTGTCGCACGAGTGGCACGCGCACCGCGATTTGCTGAGTCCCGAAATGGTCACGATGATCGAGGAGGGACTCGCGGTGTCGAACGCGCAATATGACGCCGCACGATCGCTGGCGCGGCAATGTCGGGCGATGCTGCCGCAAGTGCTGGAAGGCGTCGACGTGCTGATCGCGCCCAGCGCGCAGGGCGAAGCTCCAGCCGGCATCGAGGCCACCGGCGACCCGATATTCAATCGGATCTGGACGCTGCTGCGCGTGCCCTGCGTTCATCTTCCGATCGCGCGTGGGCCACGGGGATTGCCGCTCGGCGTTACCGTCGCCGGCCGGATCGGCGGCGATCGCGACACGCTGCGCGCCGCCGACTGGATTCACGCAAAGTTCTGATCGCGCGCGCGTACGCGAGCCTCTGAACTGCCGGCGGTCCCGATCGTGGCGGTGCCGATCGGTGGCGACTTGCGTCAGCGGACTGCGTCGGGCGCGTTGCGCCTCGCGAGTGCCTTGCACGGGTCGTCCCGTTGTTCAGCCTCTGTCACGGCGAAAAAGTCGAATCTGCCGGCTGGCGGCACGGTTGCACCGTCGCCTGCCTCGAGCAGGCCGATGCTGACGGCGTGCCTGCGTTCTTCCGGAGCGAGCCACGCAGGGACGCCAATGTCGCGCCGCACGTGCCCATTGCCGGCGAGCAGCACGACGCCACGTGCGCCGTACCCGGCAATCGCGCGTGCCATCACGATGTCGCGCGCGGTCTGCGCGCGTACACGCGGCAGCAGCGCGTCCGGTGGCAGCAGATTGCAATGTCCGATGGCGATTGCCCGCTCTTGCTCCTGCCGAAGCTCGGCGGGCAGTGTCGCGAGTCCGAGCTCGCGAATGGATACAGCGTCGAACACCGCCGGCCAGCCTTCGCCTGCGACGCGCATCGCGTCGCGGCGCGACAGGTTCGCTGCGACGATGGGAAGATTGTGATCAAGCGCGAGCTTCACATAGGGCCGATAGAAGTTCCAGTCCCACCCCGTGTCGTCTCCCGCCGTCGCGATCAGATAGTCCGGATCACGGGGGCGCTCGCGGCGTGCGCGGTCGATGTCGTGCTGCCGCTCGCGGTCGAACTGCTCGAAGGCGAGGGCGGGCCGCCGCCCGGATGCGACTAGTCTTTTCAGCGCCGCGATGCGCAGCGCATGTTGTGCAGCGTTGTCGTGCACCTCGCCAAGCAGCACGACGCGTCGGTTCGCCATCGCCTGCGCGAGCGCCGCCGCGGTGGCCTCGATGCGTACAGGCGAAGCGGCGTTCTGTGCCGGTGCAGCCTCCGGGCTCGAGGACATCGCTACGGCGAGTCCGATCAAGGCAATCGATGACGCAATCAGTGTCGTCATCCTCGGGCTCGCCGGCGGCGAGATCAATCCAGATCGAGTGGATCGTGCGAACCCGGTCCGCTGGAAGAAAGAGGGCGCCCGCGGGGGCGCCCTCTTCCGGATCTGCATGCAACGCGCCTACTTCGGCTGGGAGACGGTGCGCAGGTAGGGCTTGTGCGTCTTGAAGCCCTGCGGATACTTCTTGCGTGCATCCTCGTCCGACACTGACGTCGGGATGACGACGTCCTCGCCAGGCTTCCAGTTCACCGGCGTCGCGACGTTGTGCTTGGCGTTCATCTGCAATCCGTCAAGCAGGCGCAGCACCTCGTCGAAGTTGCGTCCCACGCTCATCGGATACACGAGAACGGCCTTCACCTTCTTGTCGGGGCCGACGATGAACACGTTGCGAACCGTCGCGTTGTCGACCGCCGTGCGCTTCCCGCCGCTGGCGTTCGGATGAATCATGTCGTACGCCTTGGCCACCGCCATGTCCGCGTCGCCGATCATCGGATAGTTGACGGCTGAGCCCTGCGTTTCCTCGATGTCCTTCGCCCACGACGTGTGGTCGCTCACCGGATCGACGGAAAGGCCGACGATCTTGGTGTTGCGCTTGTCGAACTCGGGCTTCAGGCGCGCCATGTAGCCGAGCTCCGTCGTGCACACCGGCGTGAAGTCCTTCGGATGCGAGAACAGGATCGCCCAGCCGTTGCCGATCCAGTCGTGGAAATCGATCTTGCCCTGCGTCGTGTCGGCCGTGAAGTTGGGTGCTTCGTCGCCAATGCGTATCGCCATGTCGTACCTCCGTTTCGTTTTCGGCGGATGAACACCCCGCACGTGGCGGGTGTCGGGAAAGGATGGTTGCCCTCCGCAACCATCTGGTGTCGCTGCGAGCGCGCTGCAAGGGCTGGCTCGATTGCACGATTGTAACTCCGCTGCCCAGCCGGTGAAGTCGGGGCAGGAACGCGCCGCTCCATATGCCGCAACGCGAATGACCATAGTTCGCGCCGGAATAACGA
>DATEIQ010000204.1:0-3767 GCA_035278845.1 Casimicrobiaceae bacterium
TCGAGGAGCTGCCGGCCGCGGACGTGCCGGCCGCCGTCGGCCGCGTCGATCATGCGATCGCGCGGCTTCGCGTGTTCCTGGCCGACGTCGCCGGCGGCGCGCCGCCGGTGCCGCTCGCGCTGTTCCCCGAATACGAGGCGATGCAGAAGGCGCGCGGCATGGAAACCGCCGCGCCGACCGACCTCTTCTATCCCGATCTCAATGTCCGCGCACCGCGCTCGACGCCGTCGGAAATCATGCCCGCCGCGCGTCTCGCGTCGCATCTGCTGAAGGAACGGCGGCAGTATCAGCGCGGCCTGCTCGAATGGCTGCGCGGCGCCGACGGCGGTGCGGCGGCGATGCGCGACGCCATCGCGGCGATCGAGGAAGTCACGCCACAGCCGGCATTGCGCGCGTTCTGGTGGACGGCCGTGGCGTTGCTCGAGGCGCTGGCGCACGGCGCGCTGCCACGCAGCTTCGGCGCGAAGCAGCTGGTCGCGCGGATCGACATGCAGATTCGCCGCGTCACCGAAGGCAGCGCCAAGGTCGCCGACCGGTTGCGTCGCGAGGTGCTGTACCACGTCGCCACCGCAAAGCCCGCAACGCCGCAGATCGAGCTCGTGCAGCGCACCTATCATCTCGCGGCGCTGATTCCGACGCCCGAAGCGCTCGACAGCGACGTCGTACGGCTGCAGCCGCTGTTGCGCGAGGCGCGCGAGCAGCTCGCGCACGCGAAGGACGCGTGGCTCAAGGCAGCATCGGGACGCACCGACACGCTGCCGAAGCTCGCACAACTCGTTGCCTCGGCGAACGGCAAGGCCGCCGAGCTCAAGCATCCGGCGCTGTCACGGCTGATGACGACGCTGACGGAGCGCCTGGCCGCCATGCCGCCGGAAGGCGCATCCGAGCCGCTCGCGATGGAGTTCGCGACCGCGCTGCTGCTCGCGGAGAGCGCGTTCGAGAACTTCAACAACCTGTCGCCCGAATTCGCAACGCAGGTCGACGCGATGATCGCGCGTCTCGACGCTGCGCGTGCCGGCCGCACGGCAACGGATGCGGCGCCGGCGCTCGACGAAATGTCGCGCCGCGCGCAGGAGCGGGCGCTGCTCGCGCAGGTGATGCGCGAAGTGCGCGCGAACCTGCGCCACATGGAACAGGTGCTCGACGCGTTCTTCCGCGACCACACGCGGCGCACCGAGCTCGCGGGACTCGCGAAGGACAGCCAGCAGATCCGCGGCGCGCTCAAGATGCTCGAGCTCGACGACGCCGACCGCCTGCTCGCGTTGTGCCAGGCGCAGATCGAGACGTACGCCGATCCCGGCGCCGACGTCGACGAGGAAGGCCTCGAGCTGCTCGCCGAATCGCTGTCGGGCCTCGGCTTTTACATCGACGCGGTGCTGCACCAGCGGCCCGACCGCGATCGCATCATCGCTCCGCTGATCGCGAAGCGCCTCGGCGAAACGCCGCAGCCCGCAGTCACCGAGCCGCAATCGGTCGAGGATTCCGTCGCCGAGCTGCGCGCCGCGTTGCCGCGGCTCATGGCCGACGTTCGCCACGCGCCGGCCGACGGCGACGCGCGTGCCGAGCTGCGCGGCAAGCTCGTGAGTCTGCGCGACGACGCCGAACTGATCGGCGACGCCGATCTCGTCGCGCAAGCGAACGCGGCGCTGCGGCAGATCGACGGCGGCGAAAGTGCCGCGCTCGCCGCGAGCGTGGACTTGATCGTCGAGTCGGGCGCAGCGCCCGCGCCGGCGATCTCCGAAGAGACGCAGCGCCTGCTCGACACCGACGCGAGCGGCCTCGACGCGGAGCTGCTCGACATCTATCTCGCCGAAGCCGACGAAGTGCTCGAAACCGTTGCCGAGCAGAAGCTCGCGCTCGAGCACAACCCCGGCGACCGCGAGGCGCTCGTGACGGTGCGCCGCCAGTTCCATACGTTGAAAGGTAGCGGTCGCATGGTCGGTTTGACCGAGCTGGGCGAGCTCGCATGGAACGTCGAGCGCGTGCACAACCGCCTGCTCGAGGAAGAGCGGCGCGTGACGCCCGCGGTGATCGCGCTGATCGGCATCGCGCAGGAAAGCTTCCGGCATTGGGTGCAGGAACTGCGCGAGACCGGGCGCTTCGCGACCGATCCCGCGCCGCTCGCCGCCGCGCTGCGCGCCGTAGAAGCCGAGCTGCCGGGCTCGATGCCACTGCCGCCGGTGCCCGCAGCTGCGCCGGTCAAGCCGATCCCTGTGGCCACCGACGCTCCGATCGGCCCGATTCCCAAGCCGCCCGTTGCACCGGCGACCGGCATGGGTGCCGGCGAAACGTTCACGTCTTTCGCAGCGCCCGATCACCCCCCGACCGAATATCCGGCCGCGGCGTCCGCGCTGCCGGGCACCCCGGGTGCGGATCACGATGCGACGCCGCCTGACGTGCACCGCGAAGCGGCCACGCGCGCGCCTGACCTCGAGCTCGTCGATTTTCCGGAGCTCGGGAGCGCGCCCGAGGAAGGCGATCAACCCAGCGTCACGGTGATCGAGCAGTCGCTCGGCGAGACGATCGACGTCGGCGTACCGGCCGATCGCGGCGACCCGGTGAAGCCGGTGCTGCGCGTCGTCGCCGACAACTCCGCCGCGCATGCGGGCACGAGCGATGCGCGCGCGCGCACGCACGCGCATCCACATTCGCCGGGCCTTACGCTGCTGACCGACGCTGCACGCGAATCGGACCTTACGCCGGCGATGGAGGCGGACGACGTAACCGTCGGATCCGTGACGCTGTCCGCCGCGCTCTGGCGGATCCTGTGCGACGAGGCCGATCAGAACGTCGCCGTGCTGCAGCACGAAGTGTCGGTGCTGCAGTTCGATCCCGATCACATGCCCGTCGAAGCGATGGTGCGCGCAAGCCACACGCTGTGCGGCATTCACCGCACCGGCGGCATCACGCTGATCGCGACGACGGCGCGCGCGCTCGAGCAGGCGCTGCTCGCGCTCGAGGAGCGAGGCGCGCCATTCCCGAGCACGGCGCAACCGGTGCTCGCGCGGGCGACCGCCGGCCTCGCGCATTTCGTAAGCCGCGTGAAGGGCCGCGAAGGCTTCACGCCGAGCGACGAGCGCGAAGCGCTGGATATCGCGACCGAGCTGGAGGAGATGCGCAAGGAAGCGCTCGCCGACGTGCCTGCCGGCGAGCCGCTGCTGCCGCCCGAAGCGGAAAGCGCCGAAGCGCCAGGAGCCGATGCGTCGGCGATTGCCGCGGAAACCGCGGGCAAGGTCGCACCGGACCCCGGCGTCATCGTGGCCGAGGCGCCATCCGTCGCGGGGACCGTGGCCGAGGAGCCCGCGGTACCGCTCGTCGACTTCCCGCCGCTCGCGGGTCACCTGGACGACGCGACGACTGCGGAGCACGCAGTCGACACCGAACCGTCGATCGGCGACGCAGCCGCTGCCATCGCAGCGGCGTTCGTGCCGCCGGCCGCGCCACCGACGCGCACGACGGTTCCCGACGAATCATTGCTCGACGTCGCCGACGACGTCGACGAGACGATCCTGCCGATCTTCCTCGAGGAAGTGGGCGAACTCTTCCCGCAGGCCGGCGAGGGCTTGCGCGCCTGGCGGCGCACGCCGGACGACGCTTCGTGCGGCGCGCAGCTGAGACGCACGCTGCACACGCTGAAGGGCAGCGCGCGCATGGCGGGCGCGATGCGGCTCGGCGAGCTCGCGCACCGGATGGAGTCGCGCCTGACGCTGGGTGACACGCCCGTCGCGCCGAGTGGCGAGCTGTTCGAGGCGCTCGACACCGATCTC
>DATEIQ010000205.1:0-3082 GCA_035278845.1 Casimicrobiaceae bacterium
CCCGCGCCGGCGTGTCGCCGCGCGCGGACGGCCTGCCCGGCGCGCGCCGCTGCGTCGAGGGCGTGAATCCGATCGTCAGTGGCAGCGTGGCGCCCATATCAGCGCTCCTTCCGCGCGTAGCCCGCGCCGGAGCCGCCCCGCTGGGCGGCGGACGGCGTCGCGCGGCGCGTCGCCGGCTGCCTTTCGCGGTGGCGGTTTGCACCACCTCTGGAGATCTCGGACGGATGCGGCATCTCCGCACCGGCTGCGAAGATGTCGCGGTACAGAATGCGGCTCCAATGCGTTTCGATCGTTGCGTTCATCGTTAGCTCCAAAGAACAGTCCGCTTCCGGACGTGTGGCCAGTCTAGGGAGCAGGCGTTTCAGCGCGATTTCAGCGGCATGGGCGTCGTGTTTCAGTTGTACGCGCGACATTCACGGCATTCGGGATTGCTCCCCCGGCGGCCGCCCTTTGTTTCCATTCGGAAAGGCGTTTCCAGCCGTTTGTTTCGTTTGTTTCATCGGCGCTGGTGCGCACGCGGATCGCCGCTTCGGCGACTTACCATGCGAATCGCGCTGCCGCCCCGCACTGCGTGGCCGGCGCAGCACGACGAACGAAAGGGTGCGCACGCATGTACTACATCGACTTTCCTCCGCCGGCGACCGGGCACTCGACATCGGCCCGTTCGGCCGCCTCCCCACGGGCCGCGGCCGGAGCTGTAGGATCGCAGGTTGCGCCCGATCAGGCGCCGGGCGCCCGCGCCCATGAATCGGCGCCGGGGAGGGCTGCCAAAGCGATGAGTTCGAAAGGGACGATCCTCGTCGTCGACGACGAGCCGGGCGTGCGCGAGGTGCTGGAGGAATACCTGACGGCATACGGTTACACGGCCGTCGGTGCGGACAGCGCGGCCGCCGCACGAAAGGCGGTCGCGAAAGAGTCCGTCGACCTCGCGCTGATCGACATCCACATGCCGGGCGAGGACGGGCTCACGCTGGCCCGCCATCTGCGCGAGCGCCACGCGGGCGTCGCGATCGTGATGCTGACGTCCGCCACGGCGGTCGTCGACCGCATCGTCGGGCTGGAGATGGGCGCCGACGATTACGTCCCCAAGCCATTCGACCCGCGCGAGTTGCTGGCGCGCGTGCGCAGCGTATTGCGCCGCACGTCGTCGGCGCGTCGCGGCGAGATTGGCGACGCGCGCGTGCGCATGGGGCGCTGCGTGCTCGACGTTCTCGCACATCGGCTCGTCGACGACAAGGGCCAGGACGTGCCGATGTCGCCGCTCGAGTTCGACCTGCTGAAGGCGCTGGCCGAGCATCCGAACCAGGCGCTCTCGCGCGAACGCATCCTCAACCTCAATCAGCGCGAGTGGGATCCGTTCGACCGCAGCGTCGACCTGCGCGTCATGCGGCTGCGGCGGAAGATCGAGCCCGACCCCGATCACCCGCGCTTCATCCGCACGGTCCGCAACGAAGGCTACGTGTTCGTGCCCGACGGAGATGGTTCGTCATGATCAGGCACGTGCGCAGGGTCGCGCTGCCGTGGGTCGCGGCCGTCGCGCTCCTGTTGTCACTTGCCGGCTGCGTGCGCGAGCCGGAAACCGCGCTGCGCATCGGCACCAACGTCTGGATCGGCAGCGAGCCGCTCTACCTCGCGCGCGAGCTCGGCAAGCTCGACCCGGCAAGCGTGCAGCTCGTCGAATATCCGTCGGCGAGCGAGGTCTTGCGCGCGTATCGCAACCAGGCGATCGACGGCATGGTGATCAGCCTGGACGAGCTGTTCGGGCTCGCCGAGGATGGCTACGACCCACGCATCATCCTGGTCGTCGACGTGTCGAACGGTGCCGACGTCGTCGTCGGCCGGCCGGGCATGCGGTCGATGAAGGACCTGAAGGGCAAATCGGTCGCCGTCGAAAGCAGCGCGCTTGGCGCGTTCGTTCTCTCTCGCGCGCTCGCGGTTTCGGGCATGCAGGCGAGCGACGTCAACGTCGTGCATCTCGAGTCCAACGAGCAGACCGGTGCCTACGAGAAAGGGCAAGTCGACGCCGCGGTGACGTTCGATCCGTACCGCGCCCAGTTCCTGCGCGCGGGCGCCGCGACACTGTTCGACAGCACGCAGATACCCGGTGAGATCGTCGATTTGCTCGCCGTGCGGCAAACTGCGCTCGACCGCCACCCGAAGTCGATCCAGGCGCTGCTGACCGGTTGGTTCGACGCGCTCGATTACCTCAAGAAGGATCCGAACGATGCGGCGCGCCGCATGGGTATCCGCCAGCAGCGTTCGGGCGAGGAATTCCTCGCGGGCCTCGAGGGCCTGCACGTGCCGACGCGCGAGGAGAACATGCGCATGATCGGTGGATCGTCGCCCGAGCTCACGGTGACCGGGCGCCGGCTCATGACGCTGATGGTGGACGCCAAGCTGTTGCGCAGCGGAATCGAGATCGAACGCGTGCTCGCACCCGGGCCGCTCGCCAGTCTCTTGCGATGAGATGACGCCGCGGACGTCTATCGGGAGCAGCCTCGCCGCAGGCTGAAGCGCATGCGCCTTCGCCTGCCGGTTTCGCTCAAGCTCACGGTTCCGCTGCTGCTCTTGGGGTTCGCCGCGACGCTGTCCGCGGTGAACCTGCTCTACCACGTCCCGCAGGCCGAGCGGGCGGCCGAGGAAGACGGACGCAAGCGGCTGGGACAGGAAATGTCGCGCCTGCAGAGCACGCTCGAATATCTGCTGCTGAAGGGCGACAGCACGGCGGCGGAACGCGAGATCTCGGTGCTCGCGCACAACCACGACGTCGGGCTCGCGGCGATGACCGACGATCGCGACATCGTGATCGCCGCGACGCGGCGCGCGCTGATCGGGCGCCCGATCGCGGACGCGTTGCCGCACGTCGACCTGGAGGCCGTGCGCGAGCGACGCTCAGGCATGATGGTCGTGTCGGACGGCAACGATCTGCTCGGTCACGCCGAGATCCTGATCGGCGGCCACCGCAGCGAGCTGCGTCCTTCGCGGACCGGCACCGTTTTCCTCACTTACGATTTGAGCCGCTACAAGGCGGAAGCGCGCGCGCAGGTCGTGCAGCAATCGCTCTACTGGGCCGGCTGGGTGA
>DATEIQ010000206.1:0-4324 GCA_035278845.1 Casimicrobiaceae bacterium
CGCGCATTGCTACACCGTCTGGCTGAAGGCGAAGCCGGAGGAGCACATGGCGCGCGTGCTCGCGCAAGGCGATTTCCGCCCCATGGCCGGCAACGACGAGGCGATGGACGACCTGAAGCGCATCCTCGCGTCGCGCGAGGCGCTGTACGGCAAGGCCGATGCGGTGGTCGACACGTCCGGCGAGGCGGCCGAGCAGAGCTTCGCGAAGCTGGTCGACGCGGTGATCGCGTGAGCCAACACCTTTGACGCATCGAGGAGATCCGATGGACACCGCGGCCGCGACACCACCGAAGGTCGACTACCAGACGCATCCTGAACGCTACCGCCATTACAAGGTCAGCTACGACGGCCCGGTCGCGACGCTCGCGCTCGACATCGACGAAGATGCCGGCATTCGTCCCGGCTACAAGCTCAAGCTCAACTCGTACGATCTCGGCGTCGACATCGAGCTGCACGACGCGATCCAGCGCATCCGCTTCGAGCACCCCGAGGTTCGCACCGTCGTGCTCACGAGCGCGAAGGACCGCATCTTCTGCTCGGGCGCGAACATCTTCATGCTCGGCAAATCGTCGCACGCGTGGAAAGTCAATTTCTGCAAGTTCACCAACGAGACGCGCAATGGGCTCGAGGACTCGAGCCGCCACTCGGGCCTCAAGTTTCTCGCCGCGTGCAACGGCACGACGGCGGGCGGCGGCTACGAAGTCGCGCTGGCCTGCGACGAGATCGTGCTCGTCGACGACAGCTCGTCCGCCGTGAGCCTGCCGGAAGTGCCGCTGCTCGGCGTGCTGCCGGGCACCGGCGGCCTCACGCGCGTGACCGACAAGCGCAAGGTCCGGCGCGACCTGGCCGACATCTTCTGCACGACAACCGAGGGCGTGCGCGGCCGGCGTGCGAAGGAATGGCGGCTCGTCGACGAGGTCGTCAAGCCGAAGGAGTTCAACGACTACGTGCAGCGGCGCGCGCGCGAACTTGCGGCGCAAAGCGACCGGCCTGCCGACGCCAAGGGCGTCTCGCTGACGCCGCTCGCGCGCACGATCGACGAGCGCGGCTATCACTATTCTTTCGTCGACGTCACGATCGATCGCGCGTCACGCCAGGCCACGCTGACGGTCAAGTCCCCGGGGGACGCGCCGCCGAGCGACCTCGCGGGAATCCGCGTGCAGGGCGCGCAATGGTGGCCGCTCGCGATGGGCCGCGAGCTCGACGACGCGATCCTGATGCTGCGCACGAACGAGCTCGACATCGGCACGTGGCTTCTGAAGACGGCGGGTGACGTCGACCGCGTGCTCGCTGTCGACGAAACGCTCGCGAAATTCGCGGACGACTGGCTCGTGCGCGAGACGACCGGCCTTTTGCGTCGCACGCTCGCGCGCCTCGACGTCAGCTCGCGCACGCTGATCGCGCTGATCGAGGCGGGCTCGTGCTTCGCGGGCACGCTGCTGGAAATCGCGCTTGCCGCCGATCGCAGCTACATGCTCGAACTGCCCGACGATCCCGACGCCGCGCCCAGGATCGCGCTGTCGAGTCTCAATTTCGGGACCTATCCGCGCGTCGACGGCCTGTCGCGGCTCGAATCACGTTTTTATCGCGAGACGAATCCGATCGATGCGGCACGCGCGGTGATCGGGCAACGGCTCGCTGCGCAAGACGCGGCGCGGCTCGGGCTCGTCACGGCCGCGCTCGACGACATCGACTGGGCGGACGAGATCCGCATCGTGCTCGAGGAGCGCGCAAGCATGTCGCCCGATGCGCTGACCGGCATGGAAGCCAATCTCCGCTTCGGCGCCGGCGAGACGATGGAGACGCGCGTGTTCGGCCGGCTGTCGGCGTGGCAGAACTGGATTTTCATCCGTCCGAACGCGGTCGGCGAGACCGGTGCGCTCAAGGTGTTCGGTACCGGCAACAAGGCCAGATTCGACTGGGATCGCGTGTAGAGCGCGATCCGTCGCTTCATTTCGCGAGGAACGAGAGCATGGCATCGATCGACTACGCAGAAAAGATTCCCAACAACGTCAATCTGGCGGAGGACCGTACGCTGCAGCGCGCGCTCGAGCGCTGGCAGCCTGAATTCCTCGACTGGTGGCGTGACATGGGGCCGGACGGCTCCGCCAACTTCGACGTGTATCTGCGCACGGCGGTGAGCGTCGATCCGAGCGGCTGGGCGCAGTTCGACTACGTGAAGATGCCCGACTACCGCTGGGGCATCTTCCTGAACCCGGTCGAGGGAGGGGCTGCGATCAACTTCGGCGAGCACAAGGGCGAGGCGGTGTGGCAGGACGTGCCCGGCGAGCACCGCGCGAATTTGCGCCGGATCATCGTCACGCAGGGGGACACCGAGCCCGCGTCCGTCGAGCAGCAGCGCCACCTCGGGCTCACGTGCCCGTCGCTGTACGACCTGCGCAACCTGTTCCAGGTGAATGTCGAGGAAGGCCGCCATCTGTGGGCGATGGTGTACCTGCTGCATCGCTACTTCGGCCGTGATGGCCGGGAGGAGGCGGAGGCGCTGCTCACGCGGCGCTCGGGCGACGCCGACAATCCGCGCATCCTCGGCGCTTTCAACGAGAAGACCCCGGACTGGCTGTCGTTTTTCATGTTCACGTATTTCACCGACCGCGACGGCAAGTTCCAGCTCGCCGCGCTCGCGGAGTCCGGCTTCGAGCCGCTCGCCCGCACGACGAAGTTCATGCTGACCGAGGAGGCGCATCACATGTTCGTCGGCGAGTCGGGCGTCGCGCGCGTGATCCAGCGCACCTGCGACGTCATGAAGTCGCTGCAGACGGAGGATCCCCTGAAGGTCCGCGCCGCTGGCGCGATCGACTTGCCCACGCTCCAGCGTTACCTGAACTTCCACTACAGCGTGACGATCGACCTGTTCGGCGCCGACCAGTCGTCGAACGCCGCGACGTTCTACACCGCAGGACTCAAGGGCCGCTTCGAGGAGACGAAGCGCGACGACGATCACGTGCTGAAGGACCGCACGTATCCGGTGCTGAACGTTTCCGGCGACAGGCTCGTCGACCACGAGGTGCCGATGCTGAATGCGCTGAACGAGGTGCTGCGCGATGACTACATCAAGGACTCGAAGTCCGGTGTCGAGCGCTGGAATCGCGTGATCACCAAGGCCGGGCTGCCGTTCCGGCTGGAAGTGCCGCACAAGGCGTTCCATCGCAAGATCGGCACGCTGTCGCAGGTCCGCGTGTCACCGGACGGGCGCGTCATCTCGGAAGCGGAATGGCAGGCAAACGAATCGAAATGGCTTCCGAGCGCCGAGGATCGCGCGTTCGTCACGTCGCTGATGGGCCGCGTCGCGGAGCGCGGCAAGTTCGCTGGCTGGATCGCGCCGCCGGTGGTCGGAATCAATCGCCAGCCGGCGGATTTCGAATACGTGAGGTTCAACTGACCCGACGGACGACGATCGCGATCAAGCAGGATTCAGGGATAAATTTGTCGCACGAGGAGAGCTAAGCCGATGCCTGCCGTCACGGCGAGCGCCGATTACGCGCTGCAGCACCTGATCGATCCCGAGGTCTGCATTCGCTGCAACACGTGCGAAGCGACATGCCCCGTCGGCGCGGTCACGCACGATTCGCGCAACTACGTCGTCGACTTCGCGAAGTGCAACGGCTGCAATGCGTGCATTCCGCCGTGCCCGACCGGTGCGATCGATCACTGGCATCAGGTGCAGAAAGCGGCGCCGTACACGCTCGACGACCAGCTCTCGTGGGATACGCTGCCGCCGCCCGCCGATCTCGAGGTGAACGCGCAGGCCGATGTTCCGAGCGACGTCCGGCAATTGACCGAAATCGCGACGGCCGGGCAAGGCGGGCCCGCGTCGCCGCCGTGGTCGGCGTCGCATCCGTACGTGAACCTGTATTCGCAGGACAAGCCGGCGATCGCGACGGTGACGGGCAACTACCGGCTGACCGCAGACGGTGCATCGGCCGACATCCGGCACATCGTTCTCGATTTCGGCACGACGGCGTTTCCGGTGCTCGAGGGTCAGACGCTTGGCATCCTGCCGCCGGGCGTCGACGCCAACGGCAGGCCGCATCACGTGCGACTCTATTCCGTGGCGAGCCCGCGCGACGGCGAGCGTCCGCGCTACAACAATGTCGCGCTGACGGTGAAGCGCGTGACCGAGGATCACGCCGGCAAGCCTGTCGCCGGCGTCGGCTCGAATTACCTGTGCGATCTGCGGATCGGCGAGGAGGTGAAGGTCGTCGGCCCGTACGGGTCGAGCTACCTGATGCCGAACCACCCGGGTTCGTCGCTGATGATGATCTGCACTGGCACCGGGTCGGCGCCGATGCGCGCGATGACCGAG
>DATEIQ010000207.1:0-17214 GCA_035278845.1 Casimicrobiaceae bacterium
ATGCTCGCGCGCGAGCTGCCGCTCGCCAGGGCGGCGAGGCCCACGAGCAGCGGCCCGACGACAGTGCCCACCCGTCCGACCATGTTGTAGAACCCGAAGAACTCCGCCGAGCGTCCCGCCGGGATGATGTGCGCGAAAAAGGATCGCGACAGGAGCTGCACGCCGCCCTGCACGAGTCCCACGACGCCCGCCAGAACGTAGAACTCCCACGCCTCGCGCATGAAGTAGCTCCACACCGTCGCGGCCACGTACGCGGCAAGCCCGGAGAGGATCATGCGCCGCGCCCCGAACCGCGCGCCGAGCCGGCCAAAGAGAATCGCGGCCGGGAATCCGACGAACTGCGTGATCAGCAGCGCGACGATCAGGTCGCGCTCGCGGAGGCCGATCGCCAATCCATAGTCGACCGCCATCCGCGCGATCGTGCCGACACCGTCCAGATAGAGCCATGACGCTATCAGGAACACGATGACCTGCCGCCACTTGCGCGCCTCGCGCAGCGTCACGCGCAATTGGCGCAGTCCCGAGCGCGCGAGCGCCAGGCCCGATGCGCGCGACTGCGCGGGCGACTCGCGCACGAACAGGAACAGCGGCGACGAGAACACGAGCCACCACAGCGCGACCATGCCGAACGACCACCGCACCGCTTCCGCGGCATTCGCGAGACCGAAGCGCGCGGGCCACAGCGTCATCGCGACGTTGACTGCGAACAGCAGCCCGCCCCCGAGGTAGCCGAGCGCAAAGCCGAGCGCGGACACGCGATGCAATCTTCCCGGCGGCGCGACGTCGACGATCAGCGCATCGTAGAAAGCGGTGGCGCCCGAGAAGCCGATGCCGGCAAGCGCATAAAGCGCGATGGCGAGCGGCCAGTCGCCGCGCGCAACGAACTGCAAACCTCCGGTCATGACGATCGCCAGCCCGGTGAAGAGCGCGAGAAAGCGCTTCCGCGTTCCACCCTGGTCGGCGACCGCACCGAGCATCGGCGAGAGCAAGGCCACGACGAGACCGCCGACGGCGTTGGCGAGCCCAAGCTGAAACGTGCTGACGGTCGCATCGACGCCGCTGCTCCAGTACTGTTTGAGGAACAGCGGAAAGAACGCGGAAATCACCGTGACCGAGAACACGGAGTTCGCCCAGTCGTACATCGCCCACGCGACGACGGACTTCGTGTTCCGGCGATCGGCGTGATCGTTCGACGCGGCATGCCTCCTGGTGAGGGCGGCGATTATAGAGGCAGGGCGCTTCGCGAGTGACCCTTGCACGGTGCGTCTGCACGAATCGGCGCGGCGGCCCTCCTCGAGTTCACGCCCCGTTTTCGGGGCTTCGTCGGCCTTCGATTGCCCGGGACGGCCACGTTACCCTATCCTGCTCGCACGCTGCGATGCGGGCGGGAGAAACCTGCGTCGCGTTTACGCGCCTCTCCAGCGGCTGAAGTGCATGCAAGCGCTTGACCACACCACCCCGCCCACCCCGCTGCCGTTTCCCGTTCAGCAGCGGGCCCATGCGCGCCGGCCATGGCGAACCGCCCTGAACGGACTGACGCCGCAGGTCGTCGCGATCGTGCTCGTGCTGCTCGTGCTCCGCAGCGTCGGGACGGATATCGGCAATGGCGTCCGGGCACTCCGCGAGGACCGTCTCGGTACGTGGGTCGTGGAGGCGCTGGGTGGACTCACCACGACCGGGATGATGGCGGTCACGATGCTCGTCATCGTCATCGGCGTGGGCAATCTGGGCCCGCAACAGGGCAGGCAGCGCATCGCCGCGCTTGCGGCTGCGGTGGTGATTTCTGCAGGCATCGGAACGCTCTGCCGGCTTGTTTACATGACCTGGCCCGCGCCCTTCTTCGCCTGGAACGGCGCTCCCGGATTCGCGCTCTACATCTGGCCGCGATACGCGCTGCTCGGCGGGCTGCTGACCGTCGTCGCCGAGTTCTATCGCCGCGAGCGGGCGAGCACCGCCGCCGCTCGGGAGGCATACCTCGACGGCGTTGCGCTGGAACGCGAGCTGACGGCGGCGCAGCTGCAAATGTTGCAGGCGCAGATCGAGCCGCATTTCCTGTTCAACACGCTCGCAAACCTGCGCCGGCTCTACGACGAGGACGCGGCTGCCGGGCGAACCATGCTGCGCAAGCTCATGCGCTACTTCGAAGTGGCGCTGCCGCGAATGCGCGATGGCGAATCGACTCTCGACTGCGAGATCGAGCTCGTCGAAGCGTTCCTGCACATCCAGCGCATCCGCATGGGCCATCGGCTGGCCTTCAGCGTCGACGTCGCTTCGGAGCTGCGCCCACATCCAGTGCCGCCGATGATGCTGCTGACGCTCGTCGAGAACGCGATCAAGCACGGGCTCAATCCCCTGGCGGAAGGCGGTCGCGTCCGTGTCGCGGCACATGTCGAGCGAGACCACCTGATCCTCACGGTCGCGGACACGGGCGTGGGATTCGGGACGGCCTCGGGTTCAGGAATCGGGCTTGCCAACATCGCGGCCCGCCTGGCCTCGCAGTTCGGCGATCGCGCCGCTCTTGCGCTCGAGAACAACGAGCTCGGTGGTGCAACGGCCACGATCGCGCTGCCGCTGGCGCTAAGGCATGACCCCCGCGCGGACGCCGTCCGATGAGCCACCAGGCGCTTGCCGTGCCGGGTCCGCGCGAGCCCCGCTTCGCGCCGGCGCTTCGCCGGGCTGCGGGACGCATCACCTGGCGCGTTGTGGCGACGACGCTGTGGATCGCGGTCGCGTTCGAACTCTGGTCTTTTCTCGAGGTGACGACCAATCCGAAGGAAGAAATCTCGTTGCCGCTTCAATATCTGTCGGCGCTCGTTATCAACGTCACGATGGCCTTTTGCCTGATGTCGACCACCTTCGTGGCCGACGAGCTCGCCGCGAACCGCGCCAGGACATGGCCTCTCTATGCCTCGGCCATCGTCGTGGGCGCTGCCGCCGGAGCGGTCCTGCAATGGGAAATCCATCGCTTGCTCGCGCTGCCACCACGTGCCGACATCGCGAGCGATCCGGGCGACGCCGCCACCGCGCAGCGGGCGTTCCTGTTCTTCGAGTACCTGACGTGGGGCGGGATCATCGTGTGGATCTACGTGAGCCGCCGAGCGCAGCTCAGCGCGGAAGCCCGGATGACCGCCGCGCAACTGCAGCGCGCGGAAACGCAGCGGCGCACGCTGAAGGCGCGTCTGCACACGCTGCAGCTGCAGGTCGAGCCGCAGTTCCTGCAGAGGACGCTCGCGCGCGTGCGCGATCGCTACGAAAGCGATCCCGCGGAAGGCAGCGAGATGCTCGGGCGGCTGATCGTGTACCTGCGCGCCGCGCTGCCGCAGCTGCGCGAATCGGCGTCGACGCTGGCGCGCGAGGTGGAGCTCGCGCGTGCATACGTGGACGTGATGCGCGGCGCCGGCCCTGGAGATATCGAGTTGCTTGTCGACATGCCCGATGAGCTCGGCGGCGCGCGGATGCCGCCGATGATAATGTTGCCGCTCGTCGGCCACGCGCTGGTTCATCGCGACCCCATGCGCCCCGGAACTTCGACGATCGGCCTGTCGGCGAGACAGGCCGGATCCGTGCTTCGGCTGGTTGTCTCCGGAGATCCTCGATCTTTCGATCCCGGAGATGCACGCGGCGATCTCGCCGCCATCCGGGAGCGGCTGCGCGCGCTCTACGGCGGCGAGGGCGGCATCGCTTTCGAGCGCGGCGCGTGCGAAGGAATTCGTGCAATCGTCGAGATTCCCTATGAGACCGCCGACGGCAGTTCTCGCTGAAGACGAGCCGCTGCTGCGCCGCGAGCTCAAGGAGGCGCTGACGGCGCTGTGGCCGGAGCTCGCGATCGTCGCTGAAGCGGAAGACGGCATGCAAGCGGCGCAGGCACTCGATAAGCTCGGACCCGACGTGATCTTTCTCGACATCCAGATGCCCGGCATGACGGGGCTCGACGTCGCGCGAACAGCCAGCGGCCGCTGCCACGTCGTGTTCGTGACCGCCTACGATCAGTACGCCGTGGATGCGTTCGAGCGCGGCGCCGTCGATTACGTGATGAAGCCGTTCATGCCGGAGCGTCTCGCCATGGCCATCGGCCGTGTCCGCGAGCGCATGGCGAGCGTGCCTGCGAATCTCGACGGCCTGCTCGAGGCGCTGGCCGGACGCGTGCCGGCCCAGCGCCGGTACCTGCGCTGGATCACCGTCGCGCAGGGGCGGTCCGTGCGCCTCATCCCGGTGAACGACGTGTGTTATTTCCAGGCCGACAACAAATACACGCTGGTGGTCACGGCGGCGAGCCAGTCGCTGATCAACAAGCCCATCAAGGAGCTGCTCGACGAGCTCGATCCCGAATCCTTCCTGCAGATTCACCGCGGGACGCTCGTCAACATCAACGCCGTCGCGGCCGTCCACCGGGACCTGCGCGGCCGCATGGAAGTCCAGTTGAAGCAGCGAAACGAGTCGCTGCCCGTCAGCGCGTCGTTCACGCATCTGTTCCGGCAGATGTAGCAAGCCGGTCGCGCATTTTCCTCATGCGCTCGTCGCGCTTCGCGCGACCTCGCACCGCGAATTTCCGGCTTCGTCGGCAATCGGTTGCGAGCGCCGAGGCCATCGCCCTACCGTGCCCTCGGTCGGCGCCGCTCGTGGCGCGGAGAGGGAGATGCAAATGGACAGGCAGGAACGCCGCCGGATCGGTGGTGAACGGAGTCATTGGCTGCTCATCGTGCGTGCGGCCGCGCTAGCGCTCGCGGCAATCTTCGCGGCGCCCGCGCTCGCCTCGTTCCACCTTTTTCGCATCGACCAGGTTTACTCGAATGCAGAGGGCACGATTCAGTTCGTCGTCCTCGTCGAGGCGACAGGCTCGAATGGCGAGGACCTCTGGGCCGGGCACGAGCTAACCAGCAAGCCGCCGAACGCGGCGCCGCGGACGTTCGTCTTCCCGACGAACCTGCAGAGCCGGGTCACCGCGCGAAAGCGCGTGCTGATCGCAACCGAAAGCTTCGCGGCGCTCGGTATCGTCACGCCCGACTACGTGATTCCTGACCGCTTCCTTGCCACGACGCAAGGCGCCGTCAACTTCGCCGATGTCTCGGAACTCGCCTACGCGGCCCTGCCGACCGACGGCGTGCTTGCGCTCAACCTGCTGCGCCAGACGGTGCAGAACGTCGCGACGAACTTCGCGGGCCAGAGCGCCTCGGTGACCGCCGCGCAGGCGAACGCGGGCAACGGCGCCCGGAATTACGAAGGGCTGTGGTGGAACGCGCCCGCCGAGTCGGAAAGCGGCTGGGGCATCAACTTCGCCCACCAGGGCGACATCATCTTCGCCACGTGGTTCACGTACGACGACGCTGGCAAGGCATGGTGGCTGTCGATGACCGCGGACAAGACCGCAGACGCGACCTATTCCGGTACGCTGTACCGCACGACGGGCTCCGCGTTCAATGCCGTTCCGTTCGACAAATCGAAATTCACGGCGACTCCGGTCGGCAACGGCACGCTGCACTTCACCGACGACAACAATGGGACGTTCGCCTACACGGTGAGCGGCGTGACGCAGACCAAGCCGATCACGCGCCAGGCGTTCGGCCCGCTTCCCAAATGCACGTTCGGCGCGCAACCGGATCTCGCGCTCGCGACCAACTATCAGGACCTGTGGTGGAACGCGCCCGGCGGCTCCGAGGACGGCTGGGGCGTCAACTTCACGCATCAAGGCGATACCATATTCGCGACGTGGTTCACGTACGGAACGGATACCGCGCCGTTGTGGCTGTCGGCCACCACCGCGAAGATCGCAACGAGAACCTACGCGGGCGACATCTATCGCACCACGGGTCCCGCGTTCAACGCGGCGCCGTTCCTTCCCGCGAACGTCAAGGCGACGAAAGTCGGCACGCTGACATTGACGTTCGCCAACGGCAATGCGGGCACGTTCGACTACACCGTGGACGGTATGCGTCAAACGAAGCCGATCACCCGCCAGGTGTTCCGCTCGCCCGGGACCGTATGCCAGTAGGGCGCGGCATTCGCGGCGGCCGGCGCACGTTCCTTGCCGCCGCCGCGGCCGGCCTCGGCGGGCTGGTACTCGGATGTCGCGATGGCGGCGACACGTCCACAGCCGACGCGACGCCCCCGCTCGCCACCGAAGGCCGCGCGCTGCGAACCCTCGACTTGCTCAGGAACGAGAGCACAGACCCTTCGCACTTCGTCGCAACACTCGTCGCGGCCGCGGCCGATGTCGCCCTGCTCTCCGGTCCCACGACGTCGGTGCTGAGCTATAACCGGAGTACGCCCGCGCCGCTCATTGAGTTGCGCGAAGGCCAGCACGCGCGCATCAGGCTCAAGAATCGGCTTTCGCAGCCGACGACCGTGCATTGGCACGGCCTGCCCGTCCCGCCCGCACAGGATGGCAACCCGATGGATCCCGTTCCGGCCGGCGCTGCGCGTGACTACGAATTCGATCTTCCGGAGGGCTGCGCGGGCACCTACTGGTATCACCCTCACCCGCACGATTTGACGGCCGCGCAGGTCGCACGCGGTCTCGCCGGACCGCTGATCGTTCGCGCCGCCGACGATCCATTGGGCCACCTTCCGGAAGTCTCGCTGTTCATCACGGGCATCAAGCTCGACGCCAACGGCCAGATCGCATCCGACGATGCGATCGACTGGACGGTCGGTCGCCAGAAGGAAATCCTGCTCGTCAACGGCGGACGCGTGCCCGTGCATTCGGTTCGGCCGGGAACGACCGAGCGCTGGCGGATCTACAACGCGACCGCGGCGTCACACCTCCGCCTGCGCCTGGAAGGCCACTCGTTCACGCTCGTGGGCACCGACGGCGGGCTGCTGGAGGCGCCGATCGCCGGGTTGACCGAGTTCCTGCTCGCGCCGGCGCAGCGGATCGAAATCGTCGTAAGCGCCAATGCGGTGCCGAACGGCCGCTATCGCTTGCGCGCGATGCGCTACCAGGCCGACTTCTACGATCTCGGCACGTATCGCGACGAGGACCTGCTGACGCTCGCGACGACCAACGACACGCCCGCTGCGGCCGTTCACCTGCCGTCGACGCTGCGCGCGATCGCCGATCTGGGACCGGCACAAGCGCGGCAGCTCGTACGGATGGACGAGGCCCGCGACCTGTGCACGCGAACCGGCGCGTCGATCGCGTTTCTGATCAACGGGCGCACTTTCGACATCGATCGCATCGACCTCGTGAGCGTGGCCGGGCGCGTGGAAGAGTGGGAGATCTTCAACAACACGGCGATGCCGCACCCGTTCCACATCCACGGCACGCAGTTCCAGGTGGTGTCGCGCCGGCTCGACGGTGACCCCATTCCGGCACCCTATCGCGCATGGGTCGACACGGTGCTCGTGCCGGTCGCACAAACGATAACGATCAAGGTCCGGCAGGAGATGCCGGGGAAGCGGATGTTCCACTGCCACATCCTTCAGCACGAAGACAACTGCATGATGGCGATCCTCGACGTGCGGCCTCTCGAGTAAGGCCTCTCGTTCGTCTTCGCACCATGTTGCTTGCGACGTCAGGATCATCGCCCGGTACCCGAACGTGACGCGGCGCTTTCGGCGTTCTGGACGGGCCTTTACGACAGCGCCGTCTGCGCGCGCGCGGTCGACTTGCTCGCCCCCGGGTACCGGCCGGCACCCTTCCCTTTGCCGGCTCGTTGCGGCATCACCAGACGCTTCGCTTCGACGCGTGCGAAATCGAGCAGCGCTCGCGCGACGGACGAGAGCTGCTTGCCCTGCGGATACGCGAAGTACCAGTGGTTCTCGACGGGAAAGCCCTCGACGTCGAGGCACCGATAGTGCGGCGATTCAGGATCGAGCGCGAACGTGTAGCGCGAGATGATCGTGATGCCGAGGCCCGCGAGGATCGCCTCCTTGATCGCTTCGTTCGTGCCGAGCTCCATCCGGATCCTGGGGGCGAGCCCACGCTCGCCAAAGAGCCGGAGCGTCATTCGTCTCGCGCCCGAGCCTAGCTCGCGGATCAGGAAAGGCTCCCGCGCGAGACGCCCGAAGGGAATGGCGCTGGCCGTGGCGAGCGGATGGTCGTCGCGCGCGAGCACGACGAACGGATTGGAGAGAACCTCCTGCGTGACGACGCCGTCGATCTCCGGCGCGGATGTGAAGAGATAGAGATCGTCTTCGTTCTTCGCGAGCCGCTCGACGAGCGCCTGTCGGTTGTGCGCTTGCATCGACGTCTCGACACCGGGATGACTTTCGACGAACGCGCCGAGGAGGCGTGATGCGAAGCACGTACCCGTCGTGCTGACTCCAACGCGCAGCCGGCCGGAATCGAGTGCCCGCATGCCGCAAAGCGAATCTTCGAGCGTGGTGAATACGCGAAAGAGATCGCCGCAGCTCTCGTGAAGCTTGCGTCCCGATTCGGTCAGGTAGACACGCTTGCCGACCTGCTCGAAGAGCGGCACGCCGACCGTCGCCGTAAGCTTTTTGATCTGCAGCGAGGCCGTCGGCTGTGCCATATGCAGCTCCTGTGCCGCGCGAGCAAACGTGCCGAGCCGCGCAATGGCCTCGAACAGGCGCAACTGCGGTAGCGTTCCGTGCTTGAAATAATGGCGGATGTCCGGTTGTGACATGGCGACTCCCTTGCAGTTGTCGATCCATGCCGCCGTGCACGGCGTCATGCACAGTGGCCTTCACCTCGCCGGTGCAGGCCGCCTTCACAGCCAGCATCATCCGGTGGGCAAAGGTCTTGCTGGCATCTGCAGGATGCCCGAAGGGCATCGGGAATGCCGGCACGACCGGGGCAGGAAAGCGCGACAGCCCGTATTGACGGCCGTGCCGCGTCGGCCCTCGCGGGCCGTCGTAGCTACTCCCCTTTGGAGGGAGCCCGGGCAGAATCGCCAGGGCGCGATCGATTTGTAGCACGCTTTCGAATCGCAGAGCAAGCGCGGCGGCTGTCGCGAAGCCCGCGCAATATCCGTCGAAGCCCCCAGGGCGATCGATCTGTTTTCGAAACGCAATCGACGACATTGCGTTTCGCGTACGGATATGCGTCTCGCGCGCCCAATCATTCGTCTGCGCAATCGAGGACTTCGCAAATCTCAACTGTTCGCGGCTCGCAGCTCCAACCATACTGACGCCGACACCGCCGCGGGCACGGCGGACAAGCGAAGCCGGTGGAGGAAGCGATGCACGACAGGGAAGCGCACGCCAGGCCTTTGGCTGAAGTGGTTGCTCGCGTCGAGACGAGCCTCGAGCGAGGTCTTTCGAGCGACGAGGCGCGCAGCCGCCTCGAAAAGCTCGGCGCGAACGAGCTTGCGAAGGAGGAGCGCGTTTCTCCGATCCGGCTCTTCCTCACCCAGTTCAAGAACACGCTGATCATCATCCTGCTCGTGGCGACCGTGCTCTCCGCGCTCCTCGGAGAGATCGTCGACGCGGCGATCATCGCGGTGATCGTGCTGTTCTGCGCGGTGCTGAGCTTCGTCCAGGAGTATCGCGCGGACAACGCGCTCAAGGCGCTCAAGAAGATGCTGGCGCCGACGATCCGCGTGCTGCGCGATGGCGCGGAAGCGCGCGTCCCGTCGCGGGAGCTCGTCCCCGGCGATGTCATGCTGCTGGAGGCGGGGGACCGCATCCCGGCGGACGCACGCCTCGCCGAAATCCATTCGCTCAAGTGCGACGAAGCGCCGTTGACCGGCGAATCGTTCCCGGTCGAGAAATCGCTGCAGATCGCCTCGAAGGATGCGGCGGCCGGTGATCGCCGCAACGTCGTGTACGCCGGAACGACAGTGACCTACGGCCGCGGCAAGGCGATCGTGACATCGACCGGCATGAAGACGGAATTCGGCAAGATCGCCGAGCACGTTTCGACAGTGAGCGCGGAGCCTTCGCCGCTCGAGAAGAGGACCGCGGAGGTCGGCCGCTGGCTTGGGCTGATCGCACTCGTCGTCTGCGGCGTCACGATCATCGTCAGTGTCGTGCGCGCCTGGATGGGGAACGAGCTCGACGTCGAGCTCATGCTGACGATGACGATGTTCGCCATCGCGCTCGCGGTCGCCGCGGTGCCCGAAGCGCTTGCCGCCATCGTCACCGGCGCGCTCGCCGTCGGCATGCACGAGATGGCGAAGCGCAACGCGCTCGTGCGGCGGATGCCGGCCGTCGAGACGCTCGGATGCACGACGGTCATCTGCTCGGACAAGACCGGCACGCTGACCAAGGGCGAGATGACGGTGCGGCGACTTTTCGTCGGGGGCCGCACGGTCGAAGTCGGCGGCGCGGGCTACTCGCCGCAGGGCAGCTTCGATCCGCCCCTTTCGCTCGACGACACGGCCATGCGTCTCACGCTGACGGGTGGATTGCTCTGCAGCGACGCGGCGATGGCAGAGGACGCGGGCCGCTGGTTCGTCAAGGGAGATCCTACGGAAGGCGCGCTGGTGGTGCTGGCGGCAAAGGCAGCGCTCGAGCCGTCGGCGACGCGCGCGGGGGCGCCAAGGATCGCGGAGTTTCCGTTCAGTTCCGAGCGCAAGCGGATGACGACCGTGCATCGCATGCCCGACGGCCGTCAACTCGCGTTCGTCAAGGGTGCTCCCGAGGTGGTGCTCGAGCGCTGTGCGTCGGCAGAGGGGGGCGATGGCGGAAAACTGCTGAGCGCGGCGGCTCGTGAAGAGATTCTGGCTGCCAGCGAGGCGATGGCAAAACACGCGCTACGCGTGCTCGCGATCGCCTACCGCGAAGTCGGCGCTGACGGACTGGAAGAGGAAGCGGTCGAGCGCCAGCTCATGTTCCTGGGCCTCATCGGCATGATGGACCCGCCGCGCGACGAAGCGAAGAAAGCAGTGCGCGTCTGCCGCGAGGTTCACATCCACCCGGTCATGATCACCGGGGATCACATGCTGACGGCAGTCGCCGTGGCTGCGGAAGTCGGGATCCACCGGGCAGGTGACCAAGTACTGACCGGCGAAGAGCTTGGACGCATGACCGATGCCGACTTCGAGAACATCGTCGACAAGGTATCGGTCTACGCCCGCGTATCGCCAATGGACAAGCTCAAGATCGTGAAGGCGTGGAAGGCCCGCGGCGAGATCGTGGCGATGACAGGCGACGGCGTGAACGACGCCCCGGCGCTGAAGCATGCCGACATCGGCATCGCGATGGGAATTACCGGCACCGACGTCGCGAATGAAGCGGCCGACATGGTTCTGGGCGACGACAATTTCGCGACGATCGTGAACGCGATCGAGCGCGGCCGCTGGATCTACGACAACATCAAGAAGTATCTCACCTACCTCTTGCGCGCCAACATCACCGAAGTCGTCGTGCTGGGCGGCGTCGTCATCGTCGCGGGCCCGGAGTTCCTGCCGTTGCTGCCAGCCGCGATCCTGTACATCAACCTCGCGACCGACGGCTTGCCGGCACTCGCGCTGGGACTCTCGCCGCCCGACCGCGACATCATGCAGCGGCCGCCGCGCAATCCGTCCGAAAGCATCTTCTCGCGCGACGTGCGCCTGCTCGTGCTGCTCGGCGTGCTGGTCGAATGTCCGATCTTCCTCTGGATCTATTTCGCCAACAGCACCGACATCGAGGGCGCGCGAACCCAGATCTTCCTGCTGTTCGTGCTGGTCGAGCTCATCATCGCGATGAGCTTCCGGTCGCTTCGCTTCAGCCTGTTCGAGGCGCCCCCGCACAAGTGGCTGTGGCTGGCAATGGGATGGGAGCTCGCGTTGCTGGCCGTGCTGATCCAGTTCGAGCCGGTCCGCGCGACGTTCGGGATCCGGATGCCCACCTGGTCCGATCTCTGGCTCGCGCTCGCCGTCAGCGCGTTCGTCGTCGCGGCGATCGAATTGACGAAGGCTTTCCTCCGGGCGACCATGAAGGGTTCGTCCGCAGAGGAAACGGCGCCGGCTGTGACTTCGCGGCCGATGACCGGAGGGAACACGATGGCGAGGATCCTGATCCCCGTCGGTGGCACCCGCAACGACAGCTTCGCCATCCAGCATGTCATCCAGCGGTTCAGGAACAACTCGGCGATGGAGGTGCATCTCGTCAACGTGCAGAGCCCGTTCTCCGCGTACGTCGCCCAGTTCTCGAGCCGCGCGAACCGGCGCGACTATCATCGAGAGCAAGCGGAGAAGGCGCTCGCGCCCGCGAAGGCGATGCTCGACAAGTTCTCGATTCCTTACGCCGTGCACACGAAGGTCGGCGACAAGGCGGTGTTGATCACGGAGACCGCCCGCAGGTTGCGCTGCGACGGGATCGTGATGGCGACCGCACGGAAGAATTCGCTCACTCGACTCGTGGAGACTTCGGTCACCGACCGGGTGCTCGCGCTGACGCCGGTGCCGGTGGAGGTGGTCGCCGGCAACTGGATGTCGAACTGGGAGCGCTACGGGATACCGTCGGCCATCGCCGCTGCAGCGGCAATGGCGATGGCGTTCGAGGAATAGACCGGCGTCCGTCTCCGCACCACGGCGCTCGCACCCCCGTTTCCCGGTCTCGTCGGCTTTCGATTGCGACCGCGGAAATGGAGCGGCCATCATTTCCCACGACGCGGGCAGTTGCAGCCACGCGCGTATCGGACCCGCGGCCAACCGCGGAATGATCGTGGTCCAACGAGGGGAGAACGACTTGAACAAGCACACGAAGCAGGCATTGGCGGCGGTGACATTCGCCTTGGCATTCGGCGTGGCGCATGCCGACAACGACCACGGCAGGGCATGCAGCGATGCAACGCTGCGTGGCCTGTACGTGTTCAGCACGACGGGATTCAACATCGTCGGCGGCATCGCCCAACCGAAGGCGATCAACGAGCAGATCCGCTTCAACGGCGACGGTACGCTCACCGCCCCGGTGGCGACGTCCAGCGTCAACGGGAACGTGAATCGATCGACCGACGTGCCAGGCACTTACGTCCTGGCGTCGAACTGCGCCGGCTCGCTCTCGTTCATTCCCGGGCCGTCGTTCGACGTGATCGCGGATCCGCGTGGCACGGCGGTCTACATGATCCAGACGGCGCCCGGTACGCCGGTGATGCAGGGGGTGGCGGAGCGCGTATCGCGCTAATCGGTAGGGGGCGGGCGTCGCCCGTCCCCCGACGATTGCGGAATTCCCCGCAACCCAATAAGATCGCCTCCGCCGAGATGGCAAGAGCGTCAAAAGGCCACCACCTCGGCGGGTCAGTCAGCACTCGACCGGCACGCGAGCACAGGGGAGGCACGCGATGGTCATCACGGCCGAGAAGCTCAGCGCGACGATCGGCGAAATCTACGCGGCAGCCGGCAGTCCCGAGAGCTTCAATCACGTCCTGCGGCGCATCAGGACGCTTGCTCGCGCGTCGAGCGCGATGCTCTTCACGCCGCTGGTCGACCCCGGCAACGGTGGCTTCGGGTTCGTCGACCATTTCAACATCGAATTTTTCGCGCGATACCGCCTCTACTACTGGGACAAGGATCCATGGGCGAGGGAAGGTGAACGCGGGGGCGTGCTGCGGACGGCCAACACGGCCAGCGATGAATCGCTGATTTCGCAGCACGACCTGCAGAAGGAAGAAATCTATCCGGATCTGCTCGTGCCGATGGATACGGTGCGACTGTGCTGCAATATCCTCGCCGTCGACGATGACCCCATCATTCCGCGAAGCTATCTGAGCCTCTATCGGGGCGTTGGTTCCCAGCCCTTCGACGAGGACGACCGGCGCATTCTCGACCTGCTCGGACCGCATGTGGCACAGGCGCTGCGGTTGTCGTATCGACTGGGATTCTCCGATGTCTCGCGTTCCACGGCCTACGACGTCCTGCATGAAGTGCGCTGCGGCGTCGTCCTGATCGACCGCGAGAAGCGCGTCGTCTTCATGAATCGCCATGCCGAAGCTTTATGCACGGGCAATCGTGGCCTGTGTCTGCGCGCCGGCGGATCATCGGCGACCGGATCAACGTTACGGGCGACGCGTGCTGCCGAGAATGACGCGCTGCAGCGGACGATCGACGCTTCGCTTCGCATCTCCGTCCCGAGCCCGGAACCGCGACGCTCACGAAGCCAACCGGTGGCGATCCGCGGTTCCGATGGAAGCGTCAGCCTGATCGCGACCGTGATTCCGCTTCCACCTGACATTCGCACCCGGGGCGACAATGGCCAGGCGGTGGTGTTCGTCGACGATGCAGCGTCGAGTCGCTCCGCGGACGACCACATCCTTCAGGGATTATTCGGTCTCACGCCCGCCGAATGCCGGCTTGCACGCGCACTCGTGAATGGCGACCCACCCAAGCGCATCGCGGACCGGTTCGCACTCTCGGAGAACACGATCCGAACGCAGATCAAGGCGCTCTATGCGAAAACCGGCACGCGAGGGCTGGCGTCGCTGACGGCCTTGCTTTCGCGCCTCGCCGAAACGCACGCGGCCGGCGCATCGAACTGACGCGCCGGGCCTCGCGGATTCAACCGCAAATTCAACACGGGTCCGGCGGGTCGAACAGACCTCACGGATTCACCGTTGCCGTAACCGTCTGGTTGTTGCTCGGCATGGAGAACCCTGCCGGCGTAACGGCTGACAGCGTGCTCGTGCCGACACCGACCGGATCGAACTTGAATCCGGTTGCAGTGGTGGTCGTGCACGTCTGGTTGCCGTTGAGCTGTTGCGGCGAGTTCACGATCGCTCCGACCGCCGTGTTGGAGCTGGTGACCGCCAGGCTTACCGACGAAATGCCCGCCCGTAGTGGAAGCTGGCCGGCCGCATTCAACGTGAGCGGATTCAGCCGCGCCGCGCACATGATGACGTTGGTGTTCGCCGCGCCGGCAGTCGTCGTGAAATTTCCTGGTGTCGTGATATAGAACCCGGAGGGCTGCAGCGTCATCGTTCCCGTGCCAGCGGCGAACTGCGGCGCGGAGGCCGTTACGCTGACCGTGCCGGTGCTGTCGAGTCCGTGCACGAAGTAGGGAATCGCCGTCGCGTTCTGCGCCACGTTGACGGTGATCGACGCGCTGCCCGCGGTCGTCGCATTGGGCGACAGCAGCAGCCTCCCCGGATCACCGCTCGTCAGCGTCACTACCACGCCGCCGGCCGGCGCCGGCGACTGCAGGCTGGCGCTGGTGTTGTCCTGCAGATCCTTGCCGACGGTCACGGCGGGAACGTTGATACCCGACGCGGTGACCGTCGCCGTGATTGTCTGCAGATTACTCGGCGTGGTAAAGCCCGCCGGTTGAACCAATGATAGCGTGCTCGTACCAGCGCCGGCCGGGTCGAACTGGATTGCGCCCGCCGAGGTCGGCGTGCAATTGACGCCGCCCGCGATCGACTGCGGCGAGTTGACGATCGTTCCGGCCGACGTGTTGGAGCTGGTGACCGCGACGCTCACCGGCGCGAGGCCCGCCCGCAACGCCTGGTCGGTGACCCGGTTGAGCGTCGTCGGGTTGAGCTGCGACGAGCAGACCCGGATTGCAGTATTGGCATCGAGCGTATTCGTCGTGAAGCTTCCGCTTAGGATAGCGAACCCCGACGGTTGCAGCGTGATCGTGCCGACACTGTTGCTGAAGCCCGCGGCGGACGCCGTCACCTGCACGGTGCCGGTGCTGTCGAGGCCGTGCACGAAGTACGGTATCGCTGTCGCGTTCTGCCCCACGTTGACGGTGATCGACGCGCTGCCCGCGGTTGTCGCATTGGGCGAGAGCAGAAGCCTCGCGGGATCGCCGCTCGTCAGCGTCACCACCACGCCGCCGGCCGGTGCAGGGGACTGCAGGCTCGCGCTGGAGTTGTCCTGCAGATTCTTCCCGACCGTGACGGCGGGCACGTTGATGCCCGAAGCCGTCACCGTCGCGGTGATCGCCTGCAGATTGCTGGGCGTGGTGAAGCCCGCCGGCTGAACGAGCGAAAGCGTGCTTGTACCCGCGCCGACCGGGTCGAACTGGATCGCGCCCGCCGAGGTAACGACAGGAGTGCAACCCACGCCGCCGGCGATCGACTGCGGCGAGTTGACGATCGTTCCGACGGACGGATTGGCGCTCGTCACCGCGACGCTTGCCGGCGCAAGGCCGGCACGCACCGCCTGGTTGGTGACAAAGTTGAGTGTCGTCGGGTTGAGCTGCGACGAGCAAACTTGGATCCCGGTGTTGAGGTCGAGCGTGTTGGTCGCGATACTTCCAGGCGCCTGGATGACGAATCCCGACGGCCGCAGCGTGATCGTGCCGATCCCGTTGCTGAACCCGGCGGCCGATGCCGTCACCTGCACCGTGCCCGTGTTGTCGAGCCCATGGACGAAGTACGGAATCGACGTCGCGTTCTGCGCGACGTTGACGGCGATCGACGCGCTGCCCGCGGTGGTCGCATTGGGCGACAGCAGCAGCTTCGATGCATCGCCGCTCGTCAGCGTCACCACCACACCCCCGGCCGGCGCCGGCGACTGCAGGCTGGCGCTCGCGTTGTCCTGCAGGTTCTTGCCGACCGTGACCGCAGGCACGTTGATACCCGACGCCGTCACCGTCGCCGTGATCGCCTGCAGATTGCTCGGCGTCGTGAAGCCCACCGGCTGAACCAGCGATAGCGTGCTCGTACCCGCGCCGACCGGGTCGAACTGGATCGCGCCCGGCAATGTCGCGGACGGCGTACAGCCGGTGCCACCGGCAATCGATTGCGGCGAGTTGACGATCGTTCCGACCAGCGTATTTGAGCTCGCCATGCCGATATTCACCGGAGCGAGGCCGGCACGCAGTTCCTGCGGACTGCCCGTTTGTGCTGCCAGCGTGACGGAATCGAGCCGAGCGGAACATGCCCGGAGGCCGACATTCGCGTCGAGCACGTTCGCGCTGATGCTTCCCGGCGCGCTGATGTAGAAGCCGGACGGCTGCAGCGTCGCTGTCAGCGTCCCGTCGGCGTAGCCCGGTGCACTCAATGTCGCGATTGCCGCGCCCGATCCGGCGAGAGACTGAACGACATAATTGCCGATCGAAGCACCCGCCGCGACGAACACGGTGATGCTCGTCGAACCGGCGGTCGTCGCATTGGGTGAGACGAGCAATCTTCCCGGGTCGTTGCTCGTGATCGTGACGATCAGGTTGCCTGCGGGTGCGGGTGAGCCGAGCGTGAAGCTGACGGACTGTTGCAGGTCCTTGCCGATGATCGTCGTGCGATCACCGATCGTTGCGAGCACGGTGGCGACGATCGACTGGTCCGCCGTCGGTGTCGTGAAGCCGGCGGGCTGCGTCAGCGTGATCGTCGACGTGCCGATGCCCGCCGGATCGAACGAGGCGTCCGTTTGGCATACGTTGCCGCCGTTG
>DATEIQ010000208.1:0-15750 GCA_035278845.1 Casimicrobiaceae bacterium
GCCGGCAACCTCGTGCGGCAGGCGGGCGTGCTGATGAGCCTAGGGGTCGTCTGTCAGTGGGAAGGCCAGTGGGACGAGGCGATGTCGTACTACCAGCGAGGGCGCGACGAATCGACGAAAATCGGTGACACGGTGGGCGCGGCGCTCGCGCGCATCAACGTTGCCGAGATCCTGACCGACCGCGGTGAATGGGCGGACGCGGAGACAATGCTGGTCGAGACGCTGCCATTCTGGAAGACGTCGCAGTACCACTACTATCTGGCGGCGTGCCTGTCGCTGCTTGGACGTGTCGCGTTGCGCCGTGGCCGATTCGACGACGCTCTCGCGCGGCTGCAGGAGGCCAAGGCCAACTTCCTGCACGTCGGCGCGGAGCAGGAAGTGCCCGCCGTCGACGCGCGGATCGCCGAATGCCATGTCGCGCTTCACAAGCCCGAGCTCGCGCTCGAGCTGCTGACGCCGATGCTCGACAGTGCAGGCTCGTCGACGGGCGTCGCGCGCATCATGCCGCTGATCGCACGTGTCCAGGGACACGCGCTGCTGCAGCAGGGCGACGCGTGGGGCGCGCGCGACGCGCTCGATGCCAGCCTGGCCGCCGCGCGCGAGCGGAACGATTATTTTGAAGCAACGCTGACCACGCTGTCGCTGATCGAGCTCGACCGCCTCGAAGGCGTCGAGCCGGCGCTCGACATCGTCGAGGAAAGCAAGGGGCTGCTCGCGCGGCTCAAGATCCGCGCCGTGCCGGCCGTGCCGTTGCCGGCCCAGTGATCCGCACGATTGGCTTCTCTCGCCATCCACACCCGGTGAAGCGGTAAAAGCAAAGCGGCCCCGATGGGCCGCTCGCTGTTCGACGCAGGTTTCGCTACTGGCCGATCCGCACCCAGCCGTCGCCGATGTCGATGATGGTGGTGAAGTACATCGGCTGGGATTTGCCGTTGGCGTCGACGGCGAACGAGCCGAAGCCATGCTCGGCGACGCACATGTTCGCCTGTTTCTTCACGACGTACGGAGACGGATACGTCGAAGCGTCGTCCGGGACGATCGGCAGCGGCGTGCTCATTACCTGCGATTGGGCGGCATGCCCGACCTTGGCCGCGCCGCCTTCCGCGTCGGTGCCGCGCGTCACCGTGAACGTCATCGTGTACGTCCCGGTATATCCGTTGGTGGTCGCCGGGGATTGAGAGACGATGCCGGTCACGGTCATTCGCTCGGTCGCGGGACTCGTCGCGCTGCCCGCGGCCGCGCCGATCACGATCGGGAAAGGCAGGATGAAATTGCCGAACGAATCGGTGGGCAGCGCGGGCGCACCGACCTTCGGGACCGAGTACTGCACGGCGAGACTCGGGTCCGCCTTGTTGGCGGGGATGCCGGTCACCGTGATCGTGGTGACCTGGTCGTCGATGGCGGTCTGCAGCGTACCGTAGGGCGCCGGAAGCTTGCCGCTGAGGCAGGCGAGCCCAGGCACGAAGACGGGATCGCCATTGCCGTCGTTGAGCCAGGAAACCTGCGGTCGCGGCGCGATCGACCACCCCGTGTCCGGATTCGTCGATTCGACGGAGCGCGGGCGCCAGTTCAGGCTGTACATGAACGCCGGGCTTGCCTGGACGTTCGTGTCCCACGACAAGTGCACGGTGTCGTCGGTGAGAATCGTGTTCGTGAACGTGTAGGGAACGAGCACGCATTGCGTCCCGTCCTTATTGTAGGCGCCTCTCACCCCCGTGGAATAACCCGGCAGCGATGGCGCGAGATTCATCGGATTGCTGAAACTCGAATCGACGTTGTCGCCGCAGTCCAGCGTGCCGTCATAGACGGTGAACGATGCCTTTGCGTCAGGGTAACCGGAGGCAGAGGCGGTCATTTCAAAAGTGCCCGCCTGGTTGACCTTCGGCGAGAATGTCGCGACGCCGCTCGCGTTCGTCGAACTCGTTGTCGTGCCCGTCAGGCAACCCGACGCCGTCGTGCAGTTCGACACCGTGATCGTGACCGGCGTGCCCGCGACACCTGCGCCGCAGGCGCTCACCTTGACCGAAACGGGGATCGTTGTGCCCAGCGTCGTGTTGGTCGGCGCGACGGTAAACACCAGCGCCTGGTTGGTTCCGATCGTCGTCGTCGAATCGACCGGGAACTGCGTGTCGGGAACGCTGAATACCTGCAGGAATGAATCGCCCGAGAACGACGATCCTGTCCATGCCAAACCCGTCCAGGTCTTCGCCGAGCAGGTCGGCGTGGAGGCGATCGTCACCGGAAGCGTGAGGTCGAACTTCTGCAACGGCTTGAGCGGCGACATGTTGGACATCGACACGCTGGTCGTCGTCCACGCGATCTGGCCGGCCCAGGCGGACGTCGGCGCCGCGCGGAGCGTGTAGCCGTCCGGTAGCGTGATCCGCAGCGAGTTGATCGACGAGTTGCCGTTCGGCGTCTCGTTCTTGATCGTCGCGGTCAATGTCGTGTCGCCGGGAACCACCTGATTCGGCGACATGTTGATGCTCCACTTCTTCGTCGGCTGCGCGGCATCGGCGGGGACCACGAACCCGCCGACCGCAAACGCAGCCACGAGACACAACAGCGCCCGGAAGCTTTTCATCTTCTTATCCCTCCTTAGCCCTCGATCGGCGGCAAGCCCGTTCTCGTGCGGACGCTGCCGGAGCGCGAACGATACAGGTTCGCGAGCGAAGCGAATAGTTCCGCCTATCGGAATGAGCCGTGCGCGACACCTCGCACACTGCGCGTCGAGCAAGGGCGACGACGGGAGGCGAGGCGCAGCGATGCGACCGCCCGAAATGCGAAGCGGCCCGCAGGGCCGCTCCGCTTATTTCTTTTGTAGATTACTGACCGATGCGAACCCAGCCGTCGATGATGTCGATGATCGTCGATGACCACGTGTTGGTTTCTTGGTCCAGGACCGGGGAACCGACGATGCACATTTGAGCCTGGAGCCCGACGCCAAGCGGCGGGAGGTCGTACGGGTAGGGCGTGGTCCTGCCCACGGGCGGCGTCACGCTGGTGCGATCGGCCAGCGTTGCGGCGTCGGTCGTACTTAGTATCGGCAGCGGCGTGCTCATCACGCGCTTTCCGGCTTGGTAGCCCGTGGCAGGAAGTCCCGTTCCCCCCTGCCTGCGCAGGACGTTCCACGTCGAGCCCTGGACGCTGACGACGTGCATCCGCTCCCCGCCGATGACGATGTCGAACTCGCCCGACGGCGTCGGGAGCACGACGTTCTGCGGCGACGTGTTTACCTTGATCTGCGTCGCATTGGCGCTTACGTTGTTGCTGAGCACGCCGTAGGGGGCGGGAAGGATGCCCGGCTGCCCATTGGTGAGCTGGCACGTCGGTGCGGTGATGTACGCGACGGGCTTGTTGCTGATCGCATCGGTTGCGGCACCCGATCCGTCTGCATAGAGCCACCCCAACTTCGGCACGGCGCCGGTGGCCGACGTGACGCTGTACGAGAACACCGCGGAGGATCCCGATCCCGTAACGGGCCAGCGGAAATGCACCTGGCCGTTACCCGTCAGCAGCTTGTTCGAGGCGTAGAACGTGCTGGTCGCGCACGTGCTGCCGTCTTTGTTGTATGTGCCACGCGTAACGAGTAGGTCCGGCCTCGTTTCGGCCTGGTCGGCGACGATCGACGTGTGCTCGCCGCAAGCTAGGCCGGGGTCGGCGCATTTGATCAGCGTCTGCAGGTTGGACAGATCGGGTTTGTCGTCCAGACGCCCGAAAAGGTCGCCGTTGAGCGAGGACCCGGTGTGCACCGTCGCATCGTATTGCGCGTCGCCACAGCTCGTCACCCAGAATGTCAGCTCATATGTGGCGTTTCCCTTGAGCGGGGCCATGCCGGTCACGACGATCCTTGTTGAAGTGCCGTCGGTGTTGTAAATCGGCGTGACGACGCCGTTCACCACACCAGCGGTGCTGCCGAATGGCTTGTGATCGGTGTCGTCGGCGAAAAACGTGACGCCGGGATTTGTGATCAACAGCTCCCACGAGCCCACGTTTGAAGACGCGATCGAAGGCGGCGCGAGGTTCGTGAGAAACGCCTTGACCATTACTGGCGTCACGATCGTAGGCGGCGTTCCTTCGTACGTCGCCGTCGACGCATCGACCTTCAGGCTGTACGACTTGTCGGTGCCGTTGCCGCCACCCCCCTTTGCGGCGATGCCGGGCAACGAAAAAGCCGCAAGGGCTGCTACCACGACCATTGCCAACAAACTGCGAACGCTTGTCATCACGCTCTCCCGGGAACGATCGATACCGTTACTCGATGCCCAAAATGGCGAGCGGGTGAGCCGCTCGCGAGAAAAACAGAACCTTACGCGCAATCAGAAAGCCGCAACCAGTTGCCGAACGGAGTATTTCATTCGGCAAACGCATCCACATCGATCCCGAACGCATTCGATGCCGCTCTGCGCAAGCTCGCGCGGCGCACGAGCTTTCTCCTGATGACGCAGCTCCTGGAAGCGCCTCTATGAAGCCTGACGATCGCGCGATGCGCCCGTTCGCTTCGAAACGAGTGTTGCAGTGGTCGGGACACGTTGCCCCGTCATAAAACCACTAAAAAGCCAGATCATCCGCTGCAGACCCGGAGCAAAACGATGAGCAATATCTGCACCGCTATTCATCCCCCCCGTTAATTGTATGATTATAGAAGAGAAGTCTGGTGGGTGTCCGTCTGAGTCCTACAGATTCTGATTCGATTGTAAACTTTTCCGGCACCACTCAATCAAGCACCCCCAGAAAATCCGACTTCCCGAGCGGCACCCCGTTATGCCGCAGGATCCCGTAAGCCGTCGCGCAGTGGAAGTGAACATTCGGTGTCGCAAACTGTAAAAGGTAGTTGACACCGGTGAATTTGTGCGGCTCGCCGCGTACGGGGCGCGTGATCTCGCGCGTCTCCGCATTGGCGAACGCGCTCGCGTCGAGACCTTTCATGTAGTCGATCGTCCGCTGCACGCGGGCGATCAGGTCGTCGAACGTCTGCTCCTTGTCCTCGTACGATGGAGGCTCGACGCCGGACAGGCGCGCTGCCGCGCCGCGCGCGATGTCGGTGGCGATCTGCACCTGCCGCGAGAACGGCAGCATGTCCGGAGCAAGCCGCGCGGAGGTGTAAACCACCTCCTCGATCTTGCGTTCAAGCGCGTGCGCCTTCGTCTTCTCGAGGATCGCCTTGAGATTCGAGAGCGCCTTCGTGAACACGACCACGGAGAGATGATGCATCGACAACGACATACGACCTCCTTGCAGTTTTGAGATTCGAACGAGCGACGAACTCGCCGACGGCACGACGCGCGTGCGCGTCAACGCAATATCAGATAAAGAAGTCCGCCCAAGATAAGCCACTTGAGCGCGTAGTGCGCGAAGCGGCTCTTCTTCTTGATCCACTTGCCGACCAGGCGCACGCGATAGGCGACGTTGAAGACGCGGTTCAGCGCGCCGACACGGTCTCCGGGCGTGTTCTCGGTCTGGCTCGCCCGGATCAGCGTCGTCTCGACGACGTGATTCAGCCACGTGACGGCGCGGTTGCGCAGCGGCCGCTCGACGTCGCAGAACAGGATGATCCGCGTTACATCGCTGCGGTTCTCCGCCGTGTGGATGAACGTCTCGTCGAACATCACGGGCTCGCCGTCGCGCCAGAAATACGGCTCGCCGTCGACGACGATGCGGCACGTGTCCGAGTTCGGCGTGACGAGCCCGAGGTGATAGCGCAGCGAGCCCGCGAACGGATCGCGATGCGCGCCGAGCTTGCTGCCGGGCGGCAGCAGCGCGAACATCGCGGCGTTGACGCCGGGGATCGACTCCACGAGCTCGACGGTTTTCGGACACAGCGCCTTCGCGGACGGCAGCGGCTCGTCATACCACTTGACGTAGAAGCGCTTCCAGCCCGTCTTGAAGAACGAATTGAAGCCGATGTCGTTGTAGGTCGCCGCCGCGCGGATGCGGCCTTCGTCGAAGAGCCGCAGCGCCTCGTCGCGGATCGTGCGCCAGTTGCCCGCCAGCGGCGCAAGCTCCGGAAAGCGCCTGACGTCGACGAACGGCCGGTTCGGCACCGCGGAGAACAGGTACATCAGCGCGTTGTAGGGCGCCATCAGCGATGAATGATCGGTGAGCTGGCGCAGGAAGCCGTGCCGTACGCGGCCGCGGTGGTGCACGTAGATCGCCGACGCGACGAACACGTAGAGAACGACGAACTTCGGGGCGAGGAGCGTTTCGAGCATCGGTGACGCGCATCGCCGGACAAAGGCCGCATTTCGCGGCGGCAGGCGAGCGCGCAGCCGTTACTTTAAACGGTCCGCCCGGGCACGAGCTTCGATTCGCGATTCGCAGACCGGCGCCTGGCTCGCCGTGCCGATTTCCACCGCCGGTGCACCCACCACCATTGCTCGGGGCGGCGGAGCACGAGGCGCTCGAGCGTCGCATTGAACGCGCGCGTCGTGCGCTCGATCGACGCATTGACGTCGTCGACGTCGACAAGAGGAACGGGATCGTCGAAGCGCAGCACGTGGCGGCCGTCCGACTCGCGCCAGCAGGCCGCCGGGACCACCGGGGCGCCCGTCGCCAGCGCGAGTACGGCCAGGCTCTTGAACGTTCCCGCCGGATGACCGAAGAACTCGACGTCGATGCCGTCGGCGCCGCCGGCGTACTGGTCGAACGGGAACACGACGATGTCGCCGCGCTCGAGCAGCGCGACGATGCGGTCGAGCGAGCCGCGCTTGGCAATGACGCCGAAGCCGGCGCGGTTGAAGCGGCGCGTCACGAGCGCATCGAACCACCGCGGCTTGATCGGCCGGCGCACGAAATGAAACCGTCCGCGCATCTCGGGATGATGCTGAAGCCCGGCAACCGTCGCGACTTCCCAGTTGCCGAAGTGGCCGGTCAGCACGAGCACACCCTTGCCGCGGCGGAACGCGGTGGCGAACGCGTCGAGGTTGTCGACGCGCACGAGCGCACGCTTGCGCGCGCTCGACAGCCAGCGGAAGCGGACGAACTCGCCGAGCAGCCGCCACAGGTGCGCATAGTGCGCCTGCGCGATGCGCTCGACCTCGTCCTCGGGCACCGCGTTGCCGAACACGCGGCGGAGATTGTCGAGCACGACCTTGCGGCGCACCGGCAGCACGCGGAACAGCAGTTTCCCGGCCGCCGGCACGTCGGTGGTCATCGGCAGCGCGAGCGCCACGGCCGATGCGCTCGTTCGATCGTGCGTCAGCGAGACGGCGATGCCTGCGATGCGCGCCTGGTCGAGGATGCGCCGCGCGTTCGCGCTGCACACGACCTGCGGTGCTCCGTAGCCGTCACGGTGGACCGAAAAGTCCGCGGGCTCGATGCGGCCTGCCGCGAGTTCGCGCGAAAAGAGCTTGATGCATGCTTCCTTCGCCGCATAGCGTGCGGCGAGGCTCGCCGCACGTCCGGAACCGCTGCGAGCATCGGCGAGTTCCTGCGCGGTGAACAGCTTCGCCAGCTCGCGTTCCGGCGTGTCTGCGAGCAGCCGCTCGATGCGTGCGATCTCGACGCTGTCGATGCCGCAGCGGATCGGCGCTGCACCGCCGGGCGCAGGAACGGGCGGAATCGCCGTCAAGCGGAGGCCGCGCGCAGAAGCAGCGCGGCATCGGTGCCGGCGAAGCCGCGGCACAACACGAGCGCGATCAAGCTGCGCGGCGCCTGCGCGTTGCGCGAAACCGGCAGATCCTCGCACTCGGCGGCGGTGCGCTTGAGCGTCGCGATGCCGGGCACGGTTTGCCGGCGCAACGCAGCGATCGCGATCACGGCTTCGACGATGCCGGCGGCTGCGATCAGGTGGCCGAGCGCCCACTTGAGCGCGGTGACAGGCGGGCAGTGCGCGCCGAACACGCGCCGGATCGCCGCCGCCTCGGAGGCGTCGGACTGCGGCGTGCCGTTGCCGTGCGCGACGATCATGCCGACGTCGTCCTTCGCGATTCGCGCGTCCGCGAGCGCCAGCTCGATGGCTCGGGCCATGCCGTCGCCGTCGTCGCGGATCGCGAGCAGGCCCGATCCCTCGCTGACATAACCGCCACCCAGCACTTCGCCCAGCAGAGGCGCGTTGCGCGCGGCAGCAGCGGCCTCTGTCTCCAGCGCGAGCGCGCCGGCGCCTTCACCGAATACGCTTCCGCTGCGCGACGCGTCGAACGGCCGCAGCGCGTCGCGCGCGAGCAGGCCGCATGCGTGGTAATAGAGGACGTTCTGCGGCTCGATCGGCGTGTCATGGCCGATGGCCAGCGCGCGATCGGCCTCGCCGTTGCGCAGCGCCTCCGTCGCCTCGATGACCGCGAGCGTGCCGCCGACGCTGTGGTTGGTGATGCACGCGTTCGCGCCCTTGAGCCGGTTGCGAATGCCCACGTGGCACAGCACATTGTTCGGCAGCGTGCGCAGCAGCCACATCGGATTGACGCTGTCGGCGAGATCGCGGCCGAACTTTTCGAGATCGCCGCCCGCGTCGCGCATCAGCGGAAAGTAGTCGTACTGGTTCTCGAACGCACCGCCGCCGGAGCCGACGTAGATGCCCGTGCGATCGCTGAACTCGTCCGCCGCCTCGGTGGAGAGCGTCTCCCGGTGCGACGCGTACTGGGCGCCTTCCGCCGCGCGATCGCCGGCGTAGATGCCGAGCAGGTCGGTGCGCCGGATGAACTTGTGCAGCTTGCGGTCGTCGACGAGCGAGCGCGCGTTGAAATCGGCGATTTCCGCGGCTTGCGTGACGGGCCAGCCGGCAGTGTCCCATCCCTCGATGGGCTTGATCGCCGAGTGCCCCGCGACGATCGCGTCGAGCATCGCGTCGGCGTCGCGCCCGAGGCCGCAGACGGCGCCCGTCCCGGTGATGACGATCTTTGCGCTCATCGCGAGGCTTCGACGAGTTCGGGATGGCGCAGCACGATGCAGCTGTTCGAGCCGCCGAATCCGAACGAGTTCGACAGCGTCATCCGCACGCGCTGCCGGCGCGGCTTGTCGAGCACGAGATTGAGATCGCAGTCGCGGTCGGGCTCGCGATAGTTGGCGTTGACCGGCATTTCGCTGCGGTCGATCGCGAGCGCACAGATCGCGACCTCGACGGCACCCGCGGCGGCGATCAGATGACCCATCGAGCTCTTCGTGGAGCTCACGCTGACGCGCTTGGCATGGTCGTCGCCGAAGACGGCGTGAATCGCAGCACTTTCGCTGCGATCGTTCATGCCGGTGGACGTGCCATGCGCATTGATGTAATCGACGTCCGCGGGCGTCGCACGCGCATCGGCGATCGCCGCGCGCATCGACTGGATGGGACCGTCGCCGTCCGGCGGCGAATCGGTGATCCGGTACGACGACAGCGAATTGCCGTCGCCCGCCAGCTCGGCATAGACACGCGCGCCGCGCTTTCGCGCCGATTCCCATTCCTCGAGCACGAGAAAGCCCGCGCCCTCGCCGAGCACGAAGCCGTTGCGCGTCGCGTCGAACGGCCGGCTCGCGCGCTGCGGCGTGTCGTTGTCGGTGGATACGGCGGACAGCAGGCAGAAGCCCGCCAGGCCGACCGGGCTGATCATCGAATCGAAGCCGCCGGCAAGCGCGCGATCGACGGCGCCTCGACGGATGAGCTTCAGCGCGGTGCCGATCGCCTGGCCGCCCGATGCACAGGCGGTGTGAACGGATGTCGCGTACCCACGGATGCCGAACCGCCGCGTCAGCAGCGCGACGCCGGCCGTGCTCTGGCTGCGGCAGAACGCGCGCGGGTCAGCCGCCGAGCTGTCGGTGAGCAACTTCTGCGGATCGAGCTCGCCTTCGGGGGCCGAATGGCGCTGCACCGCAGCGAGGTCGGCGAAATCGACGCCCATCATGCCGGTACCGACGGCACATCCCCAGCGGTCGCCGTCAGCATCGGTCGGCGCGATGCCCGAATCGCGCATCGCCTCCTCGGCGGCGGCGAGCGCGAAGCGGTGCGAGCGGTTCGCGTAGTTCAAAACCTTTCGCTGTGCGGTGATCACGCGCTCGTCGAAGCCCTTCACCTCGGCGGCGATGCGCGTCGGGAAGCCCGCGGCGTCGAACAGCGTGATCGGTGCGGCGCCGTTCTTCACGCCGTCGAGCGCGGACCACGTCGCCTGCACGTCGTTGCCGACGGGCGTCACGAGGCCGATGCCGGTGATCGCGACGCGCCGGCGTGTCATCGGTCGGCTCGCGCAAGAACGAGGCGCGCGGTGGCGACGGTGCGCTCGTCCGTCTTCGCCGACAGCGTCGCCCGCAGCGCGTCGTCCTCCGCAGCCTCGAGCTTCACGCCGATGGCCAGGCGCTGTGCCGGCACGATGAACGAGCGCATCTTCACGTGCGTCATGCGCGTGGCGCGCGGCGCGGCGCCACGCATGATCGGCGCTTCGCGCGCGAGATCGACGGCGAGGCGCATCTGCGTGTCGAGCAGAAGCGTGGCCGGGAACACCGGCCGTCGCGGAAAATGATCGCCGAAGAACGGCGCGTGCGCGGGTACGTCGAGATTCGCGGTCAGTGCGACGCCGGGCTCGCGCTCCGTGACCTGCACCTGCATGCGCTCGACGCCGCGAAAACGTCCCGGCGAGGCGCCCCGGCTTCGCAACAGCGCCAGCCGCTCGCGCATCGCCTGCGGATCGTCGAATTCGGCAACCGGCAGCATCGGCCCGAGACAGTCGACGAGCTCGATCACCGTTCGCCCCGCAACGGTCGCGCGACCGCTGTAAGCGACTGCGTCGTCGTCGCATGCATAGACGTCCGCGGAAAGCTCGAGCGTGTCACCCGGACGCGCATCGGCGTGGAAATTCGTTTCGGTCGCGAGTGCTGCGACCGGCCGCCCGCGAAAGCCGATGTGATCCATCGCCACCCACGCCGCGAGCTGGCCCACCGCCTCGGCGACGAGCGCCGGCGAGAACGCCGCGATGTCGGCGGGAATCGCGAACGTGCCACGACCGTGGTGGCCCGATTCGAATTCGTCGATGCGGTCGACGAACGAATACGCGGCGAAATGGTGATCCGATACCACGGTGAACACTACGCCGCCGGCGCCTCCTTCTGCGCGCGCACGACCAGCTTGCAGAACGTCGTCGGCGTGAAGAGCCGCGGTATGTCGGCGACCTTCATCGGCGTCTTGAACCGCTCGGCCGGCACTTCCGACAGGTATTCGCGCAGTTGCGCGAGCCCTTTCGCGGTGACGACGCCGTTCTGCTCGAACTCGGCTTCCGGCAGCGTGCCGCGCGCGTTCTCGACGATCTTGCCGCGCGGGATCTTGATCTTGAACGCGCGCTCCAGCCTGAACACCATGTCGAGAAAGTCGATCGATTCGGCGTCGAGGCCCTCGATCAGCGACACGTCCGGCTTGATGTCCTCGACGTCGCACCCGAGCGCGTCCGCCATCGTCTCGGCGACCTTCGGAAAGACCGCGTTGATTTCGTCCTGCGTGACCGGAATTTCAGCCATTGATTCTCCCTTCAGTCGAGCTTGAATCCGCCGTCGATATGGAACACCTGTCCCGTGACATAGCTCGCGTAGTCCGACGCGAGAAACCAAACCGCATACGCGACGTCGTCGGCCGTGCCGTAGCGCTTCATCAGGATGCGCGCCTTCGCCTCGTCGCCCGCCATGTCGCGCACCCCTTGCGACATCTCGGTGTCGATGACGCCGGGCGCAACCGCATTGACGCGCACCTTGCGCGGCGCGAGCTCCACGGCCAGCGCGCGCGTGAACGCGTTGACCGCACCCTTGCTTGCCGCGTAGTTCGTCTGTCCGCGCCCGCCCTTTTCGCCGGCCACCGAGCTCAGATTGACGATGGCGCCGGCGCGCTGCATCACCATGTAGGGCACGACGGCGCGCGTCACGTTGAAGACACCGCCGATGTTGGTGTCGAGCACGACGCGAATGTCGTCGTCCTCGAGCGCCGCCAGCGGATTGTCGCGGATGACGCCCGCATTGTTGACGAGCACGTCGATGCGGCCGGCCCGGTCCGCAAACGCGGTCACCGCCGCGCCGCAGGCTTCCGCAGCGGTGACATCGACCTGTACCGCGTGCACGTCGCGGCCCGCCGCGCGCTGCTTTTCGACGACCTCCTGCGCGGCCGTTGCGTTGCCGCGATAGAAGAACGTCACGCTCGCGCCTTCGTCCGCGAACAGCTCGACGATCGCGCGGCCGATGCCGCGGCTGCCGCCCGTCACGAGCACCGACTTGCCGGCAAGGCCCGACGGCTTCATCGGAACCCCCTCTTCGCAGCGCGTACGCCGGTCATCCGGAGATGCAGAACCCGCCGTCGACGACGAGCGTATGGCCGTTGATCATCGACGCTTCCGGCAGGCAAAGCAGGTAAACGGCATTCGCCACGTCCTCGGGACGCAATACGGGCCCCGCCGGCGTGCGCTGCGCGAAGTTGGCGATCAGCTCCTCGCGGTTCGGAAAATGCGCGAGCGCGTCGGTGTCGACCACCCCCGCACTCACCGTGTTGACGCGGATCCCGCGCGGCCCGAGCTCCTGCGCGAGCGCGCGCACGAGCGCCTCGAGCGCCGCCTTCGAAGCGCCGATGAAGCCGTAGTCGGGCATGGCACGCTGCGCGCCGAGGCTCGACATCGCGATGATTCGTCCGCCGTCCTTCATCATCGGCACCGCGCGCTGCGCGAGCAGGCTGACGGCAAGCGCGTTGGTTTCCATGCACCAGCGGAAGTGCTTGAGCCCCATGTCCATCACCGGCTTCAGCACGCCCGACGCGGCATTGCTGACGACGATGTCGACGCGGTCGAACGCCTTGCGCAGTTCCTCGAACATGTCGTCGACGCTGTCGGGCACGCCGACGCTGCCCTGGATCGCGATCGCGCGCCGGCCGGGCCCGCGCAGCTCCGCGCAAAGCGCCTCTGCTTCGTCGTGGCTGTTGTAATAGTTGACCGCGACATCGGCGCCTTCGCTCGCGAGCTTGCGCGCGATGGCGCGACCGATGCCGCGCGCCGCGCCGGTCACGAGCGCGACCTTGCCTTGCAGAGCGCGTGTCGTCGGATCGGGCATCGAAAAGGCCGCTATTCTACCCGGCGCTTCGCGCGCCGCACGGCAGCGGCTTACTGCGCCGCCGGCGCGCTCGCGCGCTGCGCGCGTGCGAGCTTCTGCGCCTCGAGGCACCAGTGTTTCTTGATGCTGTACCAGACGTCGGCGGCCCACAGCACGTGCTGGGGCGCGTCGCCGGGCAGCACCGACGGGTCGCGCGTGTCCCCCGGCGCATACGTGTTGATCCAGTCGCGAACCTCGGGCACCTGTGCGAGCGAGCCCACGGCCGGAACGAAGATGTGGTTGTAGTTGAGCGGCAGCGCGACGTTGCGGACTTTCGCCGTCCCGTTGTGGCGATATTCCGAGGCGCCGCCGATCAGGTCGATGCCGACCGTGAATCCGGTGAATTCGTCGACGGTATTGGGAATCGACTCGAGTTTGTCGAGCATCGACCACTGGTTGGGCATGATGAACGTGGCGCCGCCTGCTCCGACGGCCGACGCATACGACACGCTGATTCCCACCACCGGCCGCTCGTCGTGCGTCAATGGATCGACGATCGACGTACGGTCGAGGAAGGCCTTGCGCACGGGGTCGTACACGCGCACGGCCTTGTCGAAGTGCCCGGCGAGTTCGTGCAAAACCTTGACCGCCTGCATGCCGCCCTGACTGTGGCCGATCAGCATCGGAGAAAGGCCGCTCGTCTCGTAGTCCCATGCGACGATGCCGGCGAGCTTTTCGGCATCCTCGTACGGACTGTACGACCACTCGCCGTCGCCCGGGTCGCGAATGCGCGCTTCGGGATAGCCCATGCGCGACAGGAATCTCCCGAACGATTCCATCAGCAGATGAACCGGAAAGATGCCGCCGTGCAACAGCATGATGCGCGGCGCCGGCCCTTTGGCGAGCACCTGCCGGACATCGTCGTCGCTGATGCGCAGCGGATCGAGCGCGAGCAGGCGCTCCGCGAGCGCGCGATCGGGCAACGGTGCGACGGGCGCGGGGGAAGGCGCTCCCTGCGCGGGCGTGGCGGCGCGTTCGTCGGGCGCCGGCTGTGGCGCCGTCGCGCAACCGGCGAGCGCAATTGAAATCGCGACCGCGGCCGCGGCCAGATGGCGAAGCAAAGAATTCATCAGATCCGGAGTGCGTCGATGTGTCTTCGAATATCGTCCTCGATTCTAGCGATCGCATCGGCCGTGAATGCGGCCGTGCGATACGACAAGCCGGCACACAGCTCGCCATTCGCAGTCGTGACCGCGACCGCCAGCGGCGACGTCGGCCCGGTGGGCACGCCACGTACGTATAGAGGCGTCCGCTCGCCTTGCCACAGCGCATCGACGTTCAGCGACGAAATGCCGGCGCCGACCGGATAGCTCTTTGAATAGGCGGCCATCCGCTGCTTCGGTGTCTGAAAGCGGCCGATGACGCGGTCGACAGCAACGCCCGAAAGCGTCGCGAGGTAGAGGCGCTCGCGCTTGACGCGCACGGTCATCCGATGCACGTCCTGCGCGAGGTCGCGCAACGCCGTGCCGGGCGGAACCGGGTGCGAGACACGGAACGAGCTCAGGAACTGGCCGAACGTTCGGCGCGCGTCGTCGCCATGTGCTTCGCGCAGGTTCATGATCGACGCAACCGCGAGCTCCGAGCGCCGGGCACTGCGGTCGCGCGCCGGCGATGTCGCATCCTGCGCGAGCAGCATGATCGCGATGAGCACGTCGTTGAACGTGACGCCGAATGACCGCGCCGCTGCGCGCAGCGCCGTATAACGATCGGCGTCGAGCGTGAAGAACCGGAACGCGTTGTGCCCCTCCTCGATCGGCCGGTAGTGCGGGCGGATCGTCCGTCGGCAACTCGCGCCCATCGCCGGCAAGCGGGCGAGGCTGCGGCAAAAGGCGAGCGGATGGCGGAGAAAAAGCCGGCGGTGCGTGCGCGGATAGCGCGCGAGTGGCTCGGTGCTCGAAGGGGCGCCGGCATACCGATCGGCCAATGCTGAAAGCAGCACGACGATCGAATCGCCACCGGCGATGAAATGGTCGTAGGCGAGGCCGAGAAAGAACGCTCCGTCGAGATCGAGCGCGAAAAAGCGGAACGGCTCGAGCGCTCCGTCGTGCGCGAACGGCGCGTTGAGCTCGCGCTCGAACGCGCGCGCGAGCGTTTCGCGCCAGTCGCCGCCGCCGGGTAGCACGTCGACCGTCGCCCGCGAGGGCCCGCCCCGCCACCCGTAGCGACGGCGGCGCCGATCGAGCTCGAGTCCCGTCAATCCGGCAGCCGCAAGGGTCTCGCGAATTGCCTGCTCGAGTGCTTGCCGGTCCAGCGGTCGCTCGATTCGCGCCGCGTGCACGGCGTTGTACGGATGCAGGTCGCGCCAGCCGAGCATTGCGGTCTGGAACAGGTTGAGCCGGCCGGGAAGGCGCCCGCCCGCCCGCGGCCGCGCCACGGCGCCGTCGCGTTTCGCAGGGGGTGCCGCAAGCACGTCGGCACGCGTTTTGGGTATGGCAGTCATTGAAAAATTTGCCGCTTCGACCGGCATGGTGCCCCTTCGGCCCCATCGCAAACGACCAGGTCCGCCGAAAGGCCGCGCTAGCAACCTTTCCGCCAGGGTGGGCCGTCGGTCACGACGCCGGAACCACCAGCAATTGACGGGCCTGCAAACACCAGTGGCGCTTGACGCTGTGCCAGATGTCCGCGGCGTGCGCGACATTCGCCGCGTCGCCCGGCGGTTGCGCCGTCGAACTTTCCGTCCAGGTCTCGACGTATTCGCGGAGGCGGGGCGGGCCTTGGGTGCACGCGAGGGCG
>DATEIQ010000209.1:0-3467 GCA_035278845.1 Casimicrobiaceae bacterium
CGGGTGAGGCGGGTTGCGAGGGAGACGTCGCGGGGAACGACGAGGGAGTGGGCGGGAACGAGTAGGACGTCGTCGAACGTCAGCGCCTTGCGGGCGACACGCATCAAACCCTCCTGTACGCAAAAATCGATTATACCCGCGTCCCTTTTTCCGGCTTCGTCGCTGCGATGCGACACGCGCGACAGTTACGGGTGCCGTCGGCGCTCCGACCGATTGACGGGTGAAAACCCGCCGGGTTAATTTGCCATTGTCATAGAAACCCGGGGCTCGCCATGATGCGCATCGCGCTCGCCGCTTGCTGCCTGCTCGCCGCCAGCGGCGTGGCCACGGCCGCCACGTACAAGTGGACAGATGCCCAGGGGCGCACCGTTTATTCCGATCAGCCCCCGCCGTCCGCCAACGTCAAGACCGAGCAACTGCGCGCGCCGCCGCCGCCTGCGAACCCGAACGCCGCGAAGGAGCTCGCCGAACGCGAGGCCGAATACAAGAAGAAGCAGACGGATGCCGCGCAGGCGGCCGCCAAGGCGGACAAGACGCGCGCCGACGACGCGAAGCGCGCGGAGGCGTGCGTCCAGGCGAAAGGCCAGCTCGTGCAGCTTTCGCAGTCGCAGGTGCTGATCTACCGGTACAACGACAAGGGCGAGCGCGAAGCGATGGACGATGCCGCGCTGGCGCGCGAGCGCGCGCGCATCAACGCGTATCTGAAGGACAACAAGTGCTGATTACTTCCTCTCGAGCGCGGTCGCGTTGATCTTGACGTCGCCCTCGGACTTGAGGCTCGCGAGATACGCGCTCATCAGCTCGCGGCCGATCTCGCTGCCGACCCGCGCCCCGGCGGCCTGCAGCTTCGCCGCATCGGGCGCGGGCGCGTCGATCACCTTCTCGAGCTTGTAGATCGCGTAGCTGCCGCTCGCTGTCACCGCCCCCGAGTACGCGGGCAGCTTGTGCGAATCCTCCTCGAAGATCGTCTTCAGCGCTTCGGGCGCGATGCCCTGTTGCGGCTGGTTGCGCAGCACGGTGACCGGCTTGCCGAACGAAAGCCCCGCTTCGCGCTCCTTGCCCTGCGCAAGCAGCGCGAGCTTCTCGCGTCCGGCCTGCTGTGCGAGCTCGCTCGCGGCCTTGTGCGTCAGCTGGCGGCGGATCTCGTCCTGCACTTCGGCGAGCGGCCGCGGCGCTGCCGGCTTGTATTCGACGATGCGCCCCGCCATCAGCGCGTTCGGCGCCACTTCCATCGCTTCCGTGTTGCGCTTCCCTGAAATCGACTCCGGCGAGAACACCGCCTCGACGAACTTCGCATTGCCGAGCGCGAGCGCCTGCACCTGCGAACGCGTCAGGAATTGCGTCGTTTCCACCTTGAGATCGAGCGCCTTCGCGGCGCCGGCGAGCGAATCGGCCTGCTCGTAGACCAGGTTCTGAAACTGGTCAGCGGCGCTCGCGAATTTCTGCGCCGCCTTCTGGCGCCGCAGATCGGCCTCGATTCGGCCCTTCACTTCGTCGAAGCTTTGCACCTTCGATGGCGTGATGCCGGTGACCTTGATCACGTGGTAGCCGAAATCGGTCTGCACGGGACCGACGATGTCGCCCACCTTCGCCGCGAACACCGCGTCTTCGAACGGCTTCACCATCGCGCCGCGCGCGAACGAACCCAGGTCGCCGCCCTGTGCGGCGGAGCCCGTGTCCTGCGAATTGGCCTTCGCGAGCTCGGCGAACGAATCGGGCTTCGCGCGCGCCTTTGCGAGCAGGTCCTCGGCCTTCTTCTTCGCCGCCGCCTTGTCGGCGTCGCTTGCGTCGGGCTTGACGGCGATCAGGATGTGCGACGCCTGGCGCTCCTCGTTCGTCGTGTATTGCTTCGCGTTCGCCTCGTACGCCTGCTTCACTTCGGCGGGGTCGACCTTGATCTGCGCGGCGATCGCGTCCTGGTTCAGCAGCAGGTATTCGATCTTCGCGACCTCGGGCGTCTTGAACGCCTCGGTGTTCTTGTCGTAGAACGCCTTGACGTCCGCGTCGCTCACCTTGACCTGCTTTTCGAACGGCTCGGCGGCGATCGTCGCGACGGCGACTTCGCGCTTCTGCTCCGACAGCGCGAGGTAGTGCGCGACCGCCGTCTGCGCGGCGATGCTGCCGTTGACGATCGGATCCTGCAGCGGCGCGAGCACCAGCTCGCCGCGCACGCGCTGCTCGAACGCGAGCGGCGACATGCCCTGCGCGGCGAGCACCTGGCGGTATCGCTCGGCCGAGAACTTGCCGTCCTCCTGGAACGGCGGCAGCCCGGCGATGAACTGCTGCAGCTGCGTGTCGCTGACGCGGAACCGGCCCGCGCGCGCGCGATCCTCGAGCAGGCGCTGGTTGACGAGCTGCTCGACGAGCGCATAGCGGACCTCGGGACTGTCGAGCATCGACGGATCGAAATTGCCGCCGAGCGCCTGGCGCATCCGCTGCTGCTGCTCGCGCAGCGTGTCGTCGAATTCCTGCTGCGTGATCTTGTGGCCGTCGACGGTCGCGACGCTCGTCCCGCTGTCGCCGCGATTGAAATAGAAGTCGACGCCGAAGAAAGCGAACGGCAGCGTGATCAGCGCGAGAATTCCCTGCGCGACGTGCTTGTGCTTGTGCAGCAGATCGTACATGGCATCGTCCTGCGGAGTCCGAGAGCCTGCTTACGCCCGCGGATGGCACGAGGGCGAACTCGCGTTCGCCCTCGATGAATGTTGGCGGAGTGGACGGGACTCGAACCCGCGACCCCCGGCGTGACAGGCCGGTATTCTAACCAACTGAACTACCACTCCGGATGCAACGGATAAGTAGGGTCAGAGACCACTTTCCGGGCGCCGGCCGTCATGCAAGCCGCTGTCGGCGAAAACTGGTCTCTGACCCTGCTTATCCCTGGTGGGTGCTGACGGGCTCGAACCGCCGACATTCGCCTTGTAAGGGCGACGCTCTACCAGCTGAGCTAAGCACCCTCGCCGAACGCCGCGAAGCCCGTCAGTTTAGCGCATCCTTCAGCGCTTTTCCAGCGCGGAACTTCGGCACCTTGCCGCCCTTGATCCGGATCGCGTCGCCGGTGCGCGGATTGCGTCCGGCACGCGGGCTGCGCTTGCCTACGTAGAACGATCCGAACCCGACGAGCGTGACGATGTCCCCCTTGCGCAGCGACGTCTTGATCGCGCCGACGGTGGCGTCGAGCGCGCGCCCGGCCGCCGCTTTCGAGATGTCGGCATGCCGGGCAATGGCGTCGATCATTTCGGATTTGTTCACGGAGCGTCCTTTCTGGAAACCTGCATGCGTTTCCGCGCGCATGCGGCGCGGATTTTCGGAAGCCTTAGGAATCGCGACGCGAAAGCAGCGCACGCGAAAGTACGCTGCTTTATAGCCCTCGCGTTTTGCGGGTGTCAAGACTTGCGCGACAGTCGTCTCGCGGTGCATGACGCGAAAAAAAAGGCGGGCGTTCACCGCCCGCCGCATGCGTGTCG
>DATEIQ010000210.1:0-8244 GCA_035278845.1 Casimicrobiaceae bacterium
GTGCCCGTCGTGCTGGGCAGCGCGACGCCTTCGCTCGAAACCTGGTCACACGCGAAGGCCGGCCGCTACCGCACGATCGTACTTGCGGCGCGCGCGGACGCGCGCTCGCGGTTGCCGGAAATCCGGTTCGCGCCAGCGCGCGCCCAGGACATGCGCGATGGGCTGTCACCGCTGCTCCGCGATGCGATCGCCAAGCGCATCGCCCTGGACGAGCAGGTCCTGTTGTTCATCAACCGGCGCGGCTATGCGCCGTCGCTCAAATGCGCAGCCTGCTCGTGGGCGTCGCAGTGTCCCCGCTGCGCCGCGCGGCTCGTGCTGCACCGCCAGCCGGATCGATTGCGCTGTCATCATTGCGGGCACGAGGCGCGGCCACCCCGCGCATGTCCTTCCTGCGGCAACGTCGATCTGCTGCCCGTCGGTTCGGGAACACAGCGGCTGGAAGAGGCGCTTCGCGCCGCATTTCCGGCTGCGCGCATCGCGCGCGTCGATCGCGACACGACACGCGTTCGGGGTGCGTTCGCGGCGGTGCGGAAGCAGGTAGAGGCGCACGAGCTCGACATCCTCGTCGGCACGCAAATGCTAGCAAAGGGGCACGATTTCCCGCGCCTTACGCTCGTCGGCGTGCTGGGCGCCGACAACGCGCTCTACAGCGCCGATTTCCGCGCGACCGAGCGGCTCGCGGGCCTGCTGATGCAGGCGGCTGGCCGCGCGGGGCGCGCCGAGCGCCCCGGCACCGTCATCGTACAGACCGACTTCCCCGAGCACCCGGTGTACCGCGCACTTGCCGCGCACGACTACGCGCGTTTCGCCGACGAATTGCTGGCCGAGCGCAGGTCGGCGCAGCTTCCGCCGGCGATGCACGTCGCGCTGCTCGTCGCCGAAGCGCATGCGCGCGCGGACGTCGATCGCTTTCTCGAGCACGCGGTGGACGTGGCGCGCGCGCTCGTTCGCGATGTCGCGGACGTCGACGTCTTCGGGCCGCTGCCGCCCGCGCTGTCGCGGCGCGCCGGTTTCGAGCGCGGGCAGGTGCTCGCGCAGAGCGCGCATCGCGCGTCGCTGCAGGCTTTCCTCGCGCGCTTTCGCGACGCGCTCGCGACCCATGCAAGCACGCGCGTGCGCGCGACACTGGACGTCGATCCGATCGGCTTCTGATTCGGCGCTAGCCCGCGTGCGCAGGCAGCGCGTACGCAACGACCTGGTCCGAAACCTGCGGCTTCAGGATCGCGTTGCCGCCGGCGACGAATACGACGTACTGCCGGCCCTTGTAGACATAAGTCGCGGGGTTCGCGACCGCGGGCGCGTCGACCTGCGCCTTCCACAGCACGTTGCCCGATGCGAGATCGATCGCGCGGACACGTGCGTCCATCGAGCCGCCCACGAACACCACGCCGGACTTCGTGATCAGCGGCCCGCCGATCGTCACCGAGCCCCACGAGTCCGGCATGTAAAAGCCCCACTTCTGCACTTCGCCGAACGGCTTGCGCCACAGCAGCTTGCCCGTGTTCAGGTCGTAGGCGGACATCGTTCCGTACGGTGGCTTCCAACAGGGCATGCCGAAGCGGTTGACGAAGTTGTCGAGGTAGAAGCCGTACGGCGCGCCTTGCTGCAGGTAATACTTGTCGGGATCCTGCTTCGACTCGGCGTCGTAACGGTCGCGCGGCACCAGGCGGTAAATCTGCGCAACGGCCGAACTATTGACGACGTAGACATCCGTGCGCGGGTCGACGGCGCCGCCGCCCCATTCGACCCCGCCTGCCGTCGACGGATACGCGATCGTGCCCTTGACGCTCGGCGGCGTGTAGCGGCCGTCGTGACGCATTGTCGCGAACTTGTCGCTGCATTCGCCGAAGCTCGCCCAATCCGCGATCTTGAAGATTCCCGGGAACTGGTCGGGCACCGTAGGCTCGAGCGCCTGCGGGTAAGGCTGCGTGGGCGACGCCTTTTCGCCCGGCACGTCGGAAGCGGGTACCGGTTGCTCGACGATCGGATAAATGGGCTCGCCGGTCAGGCGATTCAGCACGAAAAAGAAGCCCATCTTGCTCGACTGCACGAGAGCGGGGATCGTCTTGCCGTCCTTGTGCAGGTCGACGAGCGTCGGCGCCGCGTTGGTGTCGTAATCCCAGATGTCGTGGTGCACGATCTGCCGGCTCCACAGCACTTTCCCGCTGTTCGCGTCGAGCGCCGTGATCGACGTCGCGTACGGCAGATTTTCTGCGCGATTGCCGCCCCAGAAGTTCGGGCTCGGCGAGCTGACCGGCAGGTAGAGGATGCCGTGCGCGGGATCGACCGACATGCTCGCCCACACGTTCGCCGTTCCGGTCTTCGGTGCCGCGTCCTTCGGCAGAGCGTCGAACGTCCATTCGAGCTTGCCCGTCCGGGCGTCGATCGCGAATACGGTCCCCGGCGGTGCTTCCTCGTCCGCCCAATCCTTGCCGGCCCAACCCAAAAACAGCGTGTCCTTGTAGACGGTGGGCGGCTGCAGAATCGACAGCGGCCACTTCGCGTTGACGTTGTTCCACTGATTGATGTCGAGCACGCCATCGGCTGCGAAATCCTCGCACGGCTTGCCGCTGTCGGCGTCCACCGCATAGAGCTTGCCCTGCATCGTGCCGACGTAGACGATCTTCTGGCACGCCTTGCCGGGTTCCGGCGCCGCCGCCTGCCAGTAGGCGACCCCGCGCGTCTTCAGGTCAGGCTGGGTGGGCGCCTCGAGCTTCGCATGCGTGTCGAACGTCCATTTGACCTTGCCGCTGTCGGGCGCGAGCGCGAAGATCCGGTAGAACGGCGTCGACACGTAGACGGTGTCATTGACGAAAAGCGGTGTCGCCGACCAGTCGCTGACCGGAATCTTGCCGTCGCCGCTCGACACGTCACCCGTATGAACTTCCCATGCCTTCGTGAGCCTTGCCACGTTCTGCGGCGTGATTTCGCTCGCCTGCGAAAACTTCTGGTCCATCAGGTCGCCGTTGAACGTGTACCAGCCGTGATAGCGCACGCCGGCTTCTTCGGGCGTTGCGCTCGCTCCGGTGGCGGGTGGCGTTGCGCTGGCGAACGTCGCGGCCGGCGGCGCCGCGCCGTCCTGTGCCTTTGAAGTCGTCGTGCCGGCGAATATCAGGATGGATCCCGCGAGCGCGGCGACGACGATGAGCGCGGGCGCTGCGCGCACCGCGCGCTGCGACGGCGCATCGACGAGCCAGCCGATCAGCGCGAGCACCATCGCGCCGAGGAGTACCCAGGCCTCCAGCAGATACGCGGCGAGCGCCGTGCCCGCGATATCGATCAGCAGCAGCACGAGCAAAAGGCCGTGCGCAAATCCGCGATCGGCCCACTGCACGAGCAGCACGGCGAGGACCAGCATAACGGCCGTGGACGCGATCACCAGCAGCACGCCGCCGGTGCCGTGGATGCCGTTTCCGGGATAGAAGTAAGCGAACAGCGAAGCGCCGAGCCCGATCAGGGCGGCGAGCGGAAGAATCCACGCCTGCGGCGCGCGATGCAGCGATCGAAAGGCCATCTTGTTCTCCGTGACAATCGGGACCCGGGCCTCCCGTCGTCCTTTCCCGACAATATCGGTGTGACCGGGCGTCGCAGGGGCGAGTTCTATAATGGCGCGCGAACATGCCCCCGCCCGAAGCGCGCGCCGTTTCCGCCGCCGCGCAGAATCCCCGACAATGCATCGAAGAGGCGCTCGCGCGTGCGGTGCGCGAGACGCTGCCCGATGCGCCCGCCTCGGTCGCGATCGTCGAGCGCCCGCGCGACGCCGCGCACGGCGACTACGCGACGAACGCGGCACTCGCGCTCGCCAAGGCGGCGAATCGCAATCCGCGCGAGCTCGCCGCCGCGATTGCTGCTGCGCTCGGCGCCGCGCTGCGTGAGGTGATCGAGCCGCCGCAAGTTGCGGGACCCGGCTTCATCAACATCACGCTCGTCGCGGCGGCACGTCGCCGCGTCGTCGCCGACGTGCTCGCGGCGGGGGATCGATACGGCGAGAGCGATGCGCGCGCGGGCGAGCGCGTGATCGTCGAGTTCGTGTCGGCCAATCCAACGGGGCCGCTGCACGTCGGCCACGGCCGGCAGGCGGCGCTCGGCGATGCGATCGCGAACCTGCTCGAAGCGCAGGGCGCGAGCGTCACGCGCGAGTTCTACTACAACGACGCCGGCGCGCAGATCCACAACCTCGCGGTCTCGGTGCGCGCCCGTGCGCACGAGATACTCGGCGAGTCAGGCGCGTTTCCCGAGGACGGCTATCGCGGCGAATACATCCGCGAGCTCGCCGAGCGTTATCTGCGCGAAGTCGGCAACGATCTCGGCGACATCGAGTCGATCCGCCGCTTCGCGGTCGCGGAGTTGCGCAAGGAGCAGGACCGCGACCTGTCCGCGTTCGGCGTGCGCTTCGACAACTTCTATCTCGAAAGCTCGCTCTACGCCGACGGGCGCGTCGAAGCCACGGTCGCGAAGCTGATCGCCTCCGGCACGACCTACGAGCAGGAGGGCGCGCTGTGGCTCACAACGACGCAGTTCGGCGACGACAAGGACCGCGTGATGCGCAAGTCCGATGGCGGGTACACGTACTTCGTACCTGACGTCGCTTACCACGTCACCAAGTACGAGCGCGGCTTCGCGAAGGCCATCAACATCCAGGGCTCCGATCATCACGGCACCGTCGCGCGGGTGCGCGCCGGCCTGCAGGCGATCGGCATCGGCATCCCGCCGGGCTATCCCGATTACGTGCTGCACAAGATGGTGACCGTAATGCGCGGCGGCGAGGAGGTGAAGATCAGCAAGCGCGCGGGCAGTTACGTGACGCTGCGCGACCTGATCGACGAAGCCGGACGCGACGCCGTGCGCTATTTCCTCGTCTCGCGCAAGGCCGATTCCGAGTTCGTGTTCGACATCGACCTCGCGCGCTCGCAGTCCGAGGACAATCCCGTGTATTACGTGCAGTACGCGCACGCGCGCGTCGCCTCGGTGCTGAAGCAGGCGGGAACGACGCGCGAGGAGGCGATCACCCGGCTGCGCGGCGCGGACCTCTCGCCGCTTCGCAGTCCCTACGAGATTACGCTGATGCGCAGGCTTGCCGATTTCCCCGGCGAATTGGCGGCCGCAGCCCGCGATTTCGCGCCGCATCAGGTTACGTTCTACCTGAAGGATTTGGCGCAGGAATTCCACAGTTACTATAATGCGGAGCGCTTCCTGGTCGACGACGCGCGGCTGCGCGACGCACGGCTCGCGCTGGCAGTTGCGGTCGGACAGGTGTTGCGCAACGGACTTCGAATGCTCGGCATCGGTGCGCCGGACGAGATGTGACCATGGCTATTTCCGCAACACGGCGTGCAGCACCTGCCCGTACGCCGCACAGCGCCTTCGGCGGCACGCTCGTCGGCATCTTCGTCGGCATCGTCGTCGGGCTCGGCATGGCGGCCACGGTCGCGTACTGGCTGATGAAGAACAATCCGGCCTTGCCGATGCCGTCGCTGTCCCGTGACACGCGCGAGGCGCCGCAGGACGCGGCGGCGAAGGTGGCAAAAGCCGATGCCGACAAGCCGCGTTTCGATTTCTACAAGATCCTGCCCGGCATCGAGGAGCCGAAGGTCGATCCAGCGCGTCGCGCGACGACGTCGGGCGACCGCGCGATCGTCGAGCAGGCGAAAGAGCGAGCGGCTGCGAAGCCGACCACGCCGCCGGATGCCGCGCCGGCGCGCGTGCCCGACAAGGTCGTGCCGGTCGACGCGCCACCGAAGCTCGCCAAGGCCTCCGACCGTTTCTGGCTGCAGGCGGGGTCCTTCTCCTCCGTCCCGGATGCGGAGAACCTGCGCGCGCGGCTCGCGCTCGCAGGCTGGGAGGCACAGGTGCAGGAGGGGGCGCTGCCGGACAAGAGCGTGCGCTATCGCGTGCGGCTCGGCCCCTACGACAATCCCGACGAGCTCGGCCGGATGAAGAGCGAGCTCGCAAGGCGGGGCTTCGACGTCGCGGTCATCCGGTACTAGCCGATCCGTTCGGTCATCCGCTGCCAGCCGCCATCCGTTAGCTCCCTGCAGCCGTCCCGGAACTCGGCGGGCCGCGCGACAGACCAACGCGATTCCTTTCCAAAGCAACCGGAGAACTCATGACGATTCGTGCAATGCCCAAGATCGCCCGTGCACTCGTCGTGCTCGTGGCCGCCCTCGCGTTCGTGGGCGGCACGGCCGCCGCCGAGCTCGTCGAGGGCAAGACGTATCGCCGCATCGCGAATCCGCAGCCCACGGAGACGGGTCGCAAGATCGAGGTCATCGAGTTCTTCTCTTACGGCTGTCCGCACTGCGCCGAGCTCGAGCCGTTCCTCGACGCGTGGCTCGCCAAGGCGCCGCAGGACGTCGCCTTCCGCCGCGTGCCTGTCATGTTCCAGCAACGCTGGGTTCCGCTCGCGAAGATCTATTACACGCTCGACGCGCTCGGCGTCGAATCGAAGCTCTCGCCGGACGTCTTCAAGGCGATTCACGGCTCGGGCACCGCGCTGTGGGACACCGCCAAGTTCTACGACTGGGCGGCGAGCAAGGGCCTGGACCGCAAAAAGGTCGAGGAAGTGTTCACGTCGTTCGCGATCGACGGCAAGATCAAGCGTGCAATGCAGCTCGCGCAGCAGTACAACGTCCAGTCCGTTCCGCTCGTCGTCGTCGACGGCAAGTTCGTCACGTCGTCGTCCGACGTCGGCACGCACGCGCAGCTTCCGCCCGCAATCGACGAGCTGGTCGCGAAGGCCCGCGCCGAGCGGGCGAAATAGCGGCGGGCATCTGGCCCGCGCCTCGCAAGCCGCCACCGTCTTCATCACCGGCGCGTCGTCGGGCATCGGCGCCGCGCTCGCCCGGCATTACGCCGCGAGAGGCGCGCGCGTCGGTCTGTTCGCGCGACGCGAAACCGAACTCGCGCGCATCGCACGAGCGCTCGACGCGGCACGCGTCGCGATCTACGCGGGTGACGTTCGCGATGCGCCGGCGCTCGCCGCAGCCGCTGCGGGCTTCAGCGCGCGCTTCGGCACACCGGACATCGTGATCGCCAATGCCGGCGTGTCGCGCGGGACGCTCACCGACCATGCCGAGGACCTGCCGGCATTCCGGTCGGTTTTCGACACAAACGTCATGGGCATGGTCAACGCGTTCCAGCCGTTCATCGAGGCGATGCGCGCGGCGCGGCACGGGACGCTCGTCGGCATCGCGAGCGTCGCCGGCTTCCGCGGCATTCCGGGCTCGGGCGCGTACAGCGCGTCGAAGGCCGCGGCGATCACCTACCTCGAAAGCCTTCGCGTCGAACTGCACGGCAGCGGCGTCGCCGTCGTCACGATCTGCCCGGGATACGTGGCCACGCCGCTGACGGCGAAGAATCCGTATCGGATGCCGTTCCTGATCGAGCCCGACACGGCCGCGCGCAGGATCGCCCGTGCGATCGCCGCACGCCGGCGCTTCTGCGTCGTGCCGTGGCAGATGGCGATTGCAGGACGCGCGTGGGCGCTGTTGCCGCGGCCGCTGTACGACCGCATGCTCGCGAAGGCGCCGCGCAAGCCGCGCCGCCCGGACGAGGCTTAGAACGGCACGCGGACGCCGAGCGTCACGCCGTACTCGTCACCGCTGCTGCGGCCCGATGTCGCCGAGCCTGTCAGGTAGCCGGTCACGCTTCCGAAATCCGCGGCCGCGCCGACGAGATACGACACGTAGTCGCGATCGGGCTTGATCGTCGGCACCGAATAGTCGCCGCCGAGCGTGACCGATGAAGCGGACACGTAGCGCTGATCGTCCTTGCTCTCGAACTCCCAGGCGATGCGCGCGAACGGCCGCACGCTCGCGATGCGGCCTGCGACCTGCCAGCCGAGGCTCGTGATCAGCGACTCGCGCTTCTGCTCGCCGTAGGAGAGCGCCGTGCTGTCGCTGCCGTTCTCGGAATAGCCGCGCACGTGGATCTCCTGGTACGACACGCGCGCGAACGGGCCGTGCAGCCAGTCGGCGTAGCCGAACCAATAGCCGCCGAGCAGGCTGCCCATCGCATGCCAGCCGCGCGTATCGCCGCTCTCGCGTCGCGTCGCCGCGCCGAGGCGGATGTCGCGATGCACGTCGCGGTAATCGAGGTCGCCCGCGCCGAGCGTGATGCCCGCGCCACGCTGCGCGTACGGCCGCTGAACTTGATGGCCGGCGAGCGGATTCAGTCGCTCTCGATGTCGCCGAACGGAAAGTCATTGCTGATCACGACGACGATCCCGAACGACCGGGCGCTGGC
>DATEIQ010000211.1:0-3085 GCA_035278845.1 Casimicrobiaceae bacterium
CCTCACCGGCCATTACCGGACGCAGCTCAACTTCACGTTCGACGCGCTCGACGCGGCCGCGACCGGATTGACGCGGATGCGCACGGGCTTTCACGCGCTGCCGGTGCTCGCAAACGCAAAACCGGATCCCGGGTTTGTCGACCGATTCACCGCGTTCGTCAACGAGGACCTCAACCTGCCGCGGGCGCTTGCGATTGCGTGGGAGCTTCTCCGCGGCGATCGGGTCGACCAAGCGGTGGCGCGCGCGACGCTCGCGCGCTTCGACGACGTGTTCGGCCTCGGACTGTCCGATTGGCGGCCCCCGCAGCAGGCGATTCCGGACGAGGTCGAGGCACTCGCACAGGCACGCCTGGCGGCACGCAAGGCGAAGAACTGGGTCGAGGCCGATCGCCTGCGCGCGGCGCTTCATGCCGCCGGCTGGGAGATGAAGGACCGGGCAGACGGCTATACGCTGGAGCGCCGTCGCGAATCCACGAACGCATGAGGTCGTCGGTGCCGGGCCGCAACGCGCCGGACCGTCGCATAACCCGTACGGCATTGGCCGCGCGACGAACCGGCGAGGCGCTCGCCCGAGCGTTCGGCGAATTCCTGTTCGTCCCTGCCTGCCTGATCCTGGGATTCATGCTGCTCGCCGCGACCACCTATGTAGTGGATCGCGAGCATGCGTCCTGGGCTGCGCCCTTGCGCGCATGGCTGCAATCCTATGTGTTCGCCGATGCGCAAGCGACCGCCGACCTCCTCGGAACCATCGCATCGGGTCTGATCACGATCACCTCGATCACGGTATCGCTGCTGCTGATCGCCCTGCAGCAGTCGGCGAGTGCTCTTACGCACCAGGTGTACGACCAGTTTCTGCGCAACTGGCGGAACCAGCTCTATTTCGGCGTTTTCGTGGGGGTGTCGCTGTTCACGCTGATGACACTCGCCTCGGTTGGCCCGCTCAATCCGGTGATCGGCGGCAGCGTCGCCCTGCTTGCGACGATCATCGCCCTGTTTCTGCTGCTCGTGCTGTTCTACACGACGGTCGACCAGATGCGCCCGGTGGTGATCATCGGTGCAATTCACGATCATGCGCTCGCCGCGCGCGAGGCTCAGCGCGCATTGCTCCGGCGAACGCGGCGAAGACCCGCATTGGCTGCGGTTCATCGGGTTCCCCTCGCCGTCGCGCAAAGCGGGTTCGTGACCCGCATCGATCTCGAACGGATCGAGGCAGCGGTGCGCGCGGCCGGTGGCGAGGCCGAGGTCGTTCTGCAGGTCTCGATCGGCTCCTATCTGGTATATGGCGAGACGGCCGCCGATGTGCACGCCGCTGACGGGGCGACGGCGCATGCGGTTGCCGCAGCGTTGACCGGCGTCATTGTCTGCCAACGCAAGCGCGATCTCGCGACAGATCCGCTCGACGCGATCGACGAGCTCGAGACGATCGGCTGGACCGCCATATCGTCGGCGCAATCCGATGCCGATGCCGGCGTACTGACGATCTACCACCTGCGCGACATCCTCGCGCGCTGGCTGTGCGTGCCGGACGAGCGGGACGCGACACCTGCGCCCGTCGTCTACGTGGACAACGTTGTTCCGCGTCTGCTCGCGGCGTTCGAATCGCTGGCGGTGTCGGCATCGGAGTCCATGCAGCACCAAAGCTGCGCGGCGATCCTGCGCACGTTCGCGATCCTGTTCGACCGGCTCGGACAAGAGGAACGCCGGCGCGCCGAAGACATCGTCATGCGGATGCTTGCGGCGCTAGGGGATCACGTACTGACCGCCGAGCTCGAAGCCTCCATCGATGCCGTTATCGCAACATTCCGGCAGGCGGGAAGCCGCGACGGCGCCGAGGCACTCGAGGCCGCGCGCCGCCAGCTCGCGCGCACGGTCGGCAGGCTGGGTTCGCGCTCGACCCGCGCGCAGTGAGCCGATCAGGGCCTGTTCACGGGCATCAGAACATCCGCTCGACCGCGCCGGAATACAGGACCGGGCCCGTGGGCTGGCCGGTTGGCGAACCGCCGAGAGGCTCGAGACTCACCGCGAGCGCCGGAATGTTCGTCAGCGACTCGTCGGCAGGCGCGGTCAGCGGAACCCGTACGATCCCGCCGGCGGGAATGACGCCGAGCGACTTCGGCGGGCTCGCCTGCGGCAATGCCCATAACTCGAACACCTGGCCGGCGGACGGGGCCGTGTTGCCCACCGACTTGATCGTCAGGTAACGGTCGAGCCGCGATGCCGTCGCGATCAACGCGGGCTTCGCGTCCGACCCCGCCAGTACGACGACGATCGGCGCGACGTCCGGTCCCGGCGGTTGCGCGAACTTCGCAATGCCGAGTGCTACCGCAACGACGGCGCTCGCGACCGTGAGCGCGCGCCACAGCGCCAGCCGTTCCCACCACGGCGCGGGCGCAGGCGGTGCGGGCGCCGGTCGCATGTCGATTCCGAGCCGCGATGCGATGCGCGCCCACACGCGCGGCGCCGGTGTGATTGCGGGCACGCCGTCCGCAAGCGGTGCGAGGCGCTCTTCCCATTGCCGCAGCGCATCTGCGACGACGTGATCCTCGCGCGCAATCGCAGCGAGCCGCCTGCGCACGAGCGGCGGCGACGTGCCGAGCGCGTATTCGGCCGCAAGGCGATCGAGCCGTTCGCGGCGGTCGGGATGCGACAGATTCATCGCGCAGCCACCGTCTGATCGAGGCAGCGCCGCAGCTTGGCGAGCCCGCGTCGAACCCATGACTTGACGGTGCCAAGCGGCTCTCGCAGATGCGCCGCAAGCTCACCGTGCGAAAGCCCGTGGAAAAACGCGAGCGCGATCGCCTGCTTTGCCCCGGGCTCGAGCGTTTCGACGCAATCGCGAATCGCACGCGCGTCGGCGCCAGCCAGCAGCATCTCGATGGGCGACGGTCCATCGGCGGGCAACTCGATGCCGGGATTGTCGTCGTCCGCGCCGGGCAGGCCGATGGTGTCCACTTCGCGCCGCCGCTTGAGATCGAGCGCCCGGTTGCGGGCGATCGACATGAGCCACGTCAGCGGCTGGCTCCGGGCCGCATCGTAGGTGGCCGCATGGTGCCAGACATTGACGTAGGCCTCCTGCACGATCTCC